>CAYTQD010000028.1:0-16564 GCA_964439995.1 uncultured Nitrososphaeraceae archaeon | reverse complement strand
CATTTGGACAGATTTCTGATGTACTTGGTGGCATAATGGCCGGGTCCAGTCAGATGTCATCATCTTCTGAAATATTGGGGCCTAGCGCTTCTTCGATGTCACTTGATGAAGAAGCTGTAGACATTATGCAGGAGGCAACCACAATAGTAGAAGAAAGTACGCGGGGTAAGTTCCCAGATTTGCATTTGTCCTCTGATACTGAGACTAAATCAGAAGACAAAAAAACACAGGCATCATCAATATATTAATGCAAGAATCTGCCCTTTTCCTAGCTAGGATCCAACAACCGTAAGGAACATCAAAGACGAGATGGTAAAAAATATGTAAGATAACCTCTATGTAGGTTATGGCTGTTGGATAAGTTTTGGGGAATGCGTCCTGATTTTGAGGAGTGTTACTCCATATCCATTCCGCCCATTCCGCCCATTCCGCCCATTCCGCCCATTCCGCCCATTCCGCCGCCAGGAGGTCCGGCTGGCATTTTAGACTTGCCTGAACTTATTACGTCGTCTACTCGTAGAATCATAGATGCGGCTTCAGTAGCAGACTTTATTATCTGCTCTTTAACCGCAAGTGGTTCTAGGACATTTTCTTTGAACATGTCTGTTACTACAGTGTTTCTAACATCTACGCCGATCCACTTACCGCGCTTCCCTTGTTTTGCACGCAAATCTGTCATCGTATCAATTGGATCCATACCTGCGTTCTCGGCTAGAGCCAGAGGAATAGAATCAAGAGATTCGGCGAATTTATGAACTGCTAACTGTGCTCTTCCTTCTAGGTTTGTTGACCATTGCCTTAATTCGTTCGAAATATAAGCTTCTGGAGCTCCACCACCGGCCACTATTGTTGGCTTCTCTAAAACGTCTTTTACTACCATTAAAGCATCGTGAATAGATCGATCAGCCTCATCAACTACTCTCTGAGATCCACCTCTGATGAGAATAGTCACTGACTTGGGATTCTTGCATCCTTCAATAAATACCCATTTGTCTGTCTCTACTTTCCGTTCTTCTACCAGATCAGCTGAACCCAAATCCTTCTCTGTTAGATCATCAAGATTGCTTACAATTCTTGTCCCCGTGGCTTTTGAAAGTTTAAACATATCGCTTTCCTTAACCCGTCTTACGGCTAACACATTTGCCTTAGCCAGATAATGTTGTGCAATGTCATCTATTCCTTTCTGACACAATAAAACATTAGCTCCCGATGACTTGATCTTATCAACCATAGATTTGAGCATTTTGTTCTCTTCCTCTAGAAACATTTGCATCTGTTGAGGATCATTGATACGAATTTCTGCACTCATTTCAGTCTTTTCAATTTCAAGAGCAGAATTTATCAGCGCTATTTTTGCCTTCTCAATCCTTCTTGGCATACCAGCGTGGACAACCTCCTTATCTAGTACAATACCCTTGATTAGTTTAGTATTGTGTATGGAGCCACCGGCCTTCTTTTCGACCTTTATATTGTCTAGATCTACCTTCAGCCCAACTTCACTAGTCTTTTCTGCCACTTGTTTAGTAGCATCAACAACTATCTGTCCTAAAACTGGACTATCATCAGAAACAAGTTTTGAACTCATGCTCGTTCTCGCGATCTTAGCAAGGGTTTCTTTATCATCAGTATCTATCTTGACTGCTATCTTTTGTAATATTTTAAGGGCCTGCTCTGCTGCAGCTGTGTAACCATCAACAATTACTGATGGATGAACTTCTTTGCTGACCAGATCTTCAGCTTTTTCTATTAGAGCTCCTGCTAGAACTACCGAAGAGGTTGTCCCGTCACCGACTTCGTTATCAACAGATTTGGCCACTTCTACCATCATCTTAGCTGCTGGATGCTGGACATCGATCTCTTTGAGAATTGTTGCGCCGTCGTTGGTGATTGTAACGTCGCCAACGGTGTCAACCAACATTTTATCCATGCCCCGAGGACCTAAAGAAGTCTTCACAACTTCAGCGATGACTTTAGCTGCAGCAATATTGTTCTTCTGAGCCTCCTTACCCTTATTTTCTCTTGCCCCTTCCTTCAAAATTAAGACTGGCAATCCGCCAGCAGTGGTTTGAACTGATGCCATTTCTCACATATCACCTAATTAGAATATTTACAAGTCTTCTCATGCCCCTTTTATACTTTTACAGGGAAAGGTTTTGTTGGTACACCAAAGGGTAAATCAAGGAGAAGATTGTTAAGCCAAAGCAGCCCTGGACACTCCTAGTTTATTCCTTTTTTCATTAAATCTATCCCTAAATTTAGGAATATTAATTATAGACCTTTCATGTCGACCCTCAGCTATCTTCTCTAGATCGTCAAATGCTTCCACTTCAAACATAACTCGCCTACCATCTACTGAGACTACCTTCGACTTTAGGAGAACTCCTGCCCCGACAGGAGTAGCGGCAATATGCCTAATATCCACGAGCGTACCTACAGAATCCCAACTAGGATCAGAAACAAACTGCTCTTTGAGGAGTAGTCGACACGTTTCCTCCATTTCAGATATCAAGGAAGGAGTTGAAAGAACATTCTCTCCTTTCCACAAGAAGCTGGTCGTCTGCGCCGAATTAATTCTTATTTTCCTCTCTTTTGCAAACCCGAGTTTGACCCCAAAATCCATAGTTATAAAGGGGCTTTATTAGTAAATAGCAGTTACGAACACTTATCTGTAGCTGATATTCAGAAGCACATACGATAGTTTAGCATTTTATGCAATTTATATTGCTTATAAAGAAAGAGACAAGGATTTACGTGGTCTATCTGCTACGCCTTGCTGCTGAGGCTATTACGTACGCTAGCCCCACCACCAAACCAAATGTCAAGGGTATCCATACCCCGAAGTTCTCCATTGTCACAGTAAACCCTTGCTGTATTAAACTATCTAATCCGAATACCATCAGTTTATCCTATAGACGGCTGCTATATTAGATTTTCTAAGATCTTGTGACTGCAAGCGGTTCAAGATTATCAGCAATATTATTTCGGTAGCTGAGCTTGTATAAAATATTTAAGTTCTGCATTATAAATATAAACTACTAAAATGATATATAAACTGCTTGGGCTTTCGATGTCCTTAAATTACCCTTGATAAACTTTGCCTATAATGAAAGTGGCAAAGGAGCTGCGCAAGTTTTGTTCTAGATGCAAGACTCACACGATGCATGTGTTAGCCATATACAAGAAGGGAAGAGACCGAAAGGTCGCAGAGGGTGCACGCAGACACGCAGAAGACAAAAAAGGTTATGGTGGGCAGAAGTTTCCTGAGCTTAAACGAACCGCAAAGACTACGAAGAAAATAACATTGCGATATACATGCAAGAATTGTCAGAGAAAAACAATGAAGGAAGGTATAAGAATGCGCAAGTTAGAAATTCAGCCTTGATTCATAAGGTGTTGGGAGTATGCATAGAAGAAACGTATTAGTTCCAAAGCCAAGCAGCAATTTCCTGTTAGTACAGTGTAAAGAATGCGAGGAAAAGAGGGTTATCTTTAATTATACAACAAACGTCATCAGTTGTAACTCTTGTCATCAAATTATAGCTGATAAGACAGGGGCTAAAGCTAAGATTCTTGGTAGAGTGTTAGCTCCTCTGGATTAACGTACTTGGTGACATCCGTTCTTGCTTGTAAGGATATTAAGGGCAGAGTAATCTTTCTGCTGAATCGAGTTCCACCGTTCTATTCACATTAATCGCAATCTCTTTCTCATTCACTATCATATAATTTTCTTCTAACTTGGTGTTAGTTCTAAGCTTGGAAGTATCGATTATCATGATACCTGAATAACAGCATTCCTTCACTCCTATGGTTAGTATCGAGCTCGGTAAGACACCCAAGGTCTTAACGAAACATGTCTCCAACACAATTGAAGTGCAGGGAAAATGAGGCGAATAGTCCGTAATGATCCTCCTAATTATTGCTGGATTTAGTAACGGAAGATCCCCCGATACCACAAAGGCGAAGGCTGGCTTAATTTTACCCAAAATATACGATAGGTCTAAAGAATAATCTTCACCTTTGCCCTCCAATATCTTGACTATTCCTGAAGTACAATATTTGTGGGTAGAAAGAAATTTTTTAGTTGCCGGCGCATTAGAGCTTGGTACAGCAATTACACTTTCGAAGCCCCCATACTCGATCAATGCATCAAGGACATACTCAACTAATTTTTTATTTTTCAATTTCAGCATTAACTTTTCGATGGGTAAGGCCATTCGAGTTCCCTTACCACCACACATAACAACTGCTAACATAATAATATCAGAAATTAAATGAAAATGTGATAATGAGTGATGAAAGTCTCGAGATTTCGTTCGAAGCACCCAATACATCACCACTAATACCTCCAAAACTTTTGTACGCGCAATAATATAACCCCAAGGCGATTATCACTGAGGCGGATAACGATACCACCCCAATTAGACCGGTCGCAAACCATACTAGAGTGAGAGTCATTGCAGTAGCTGCAGCGAACTTCCATTTGTTCTTCATAGCGTTGGTAAATGGTATACTAAATCCTTCCCATGCCGATTGCCCTTTATAGGCCTGTAATACCATCACATATTTTGCGATTATTTCAGCCGTAATTATACCTGCCATCAGCTTTGCACTTGTTGTGAAACTAGATACTATTATTATCATACCTGATAAGTAAAGAACGAGTGCTACAACAGCCGCAGAACCTACTGCAGGATCAATCATTGCTCTATGTTTGATTTCCTTACTGCCCTTTGTCATCAACCCATCAGCAAAATCTGCAAGGGCGTCAGTATGATTAGCACCTGTGATAACTACTAGGACTAATACAATAACAAATCCCAACACAAGTGGAGGAAGGTAAAAATAGATTATGTATGCTAAAATTCCAACAGCAATTCCTATCATAGCCCCAACAAGTGGAAAAAGATACATCGCTCTTCCAATGAGGTTGATATCAGCAACTGAAGACTTTCGAGATACTGGTACGATGGTAAGAAACGATATAACTGCCTGGAACTCTTTAAACACCAAATAATATCTCCCACCAACCTACAATATGCAATAGTAGTATCCAAGGAATTGACACTGAAACACAAAATAAGATGGTTGTCACCTTCATAATAGATATAGCGGCTCTGCACTTTCCAATCGATGCACGCTCAATTTCGTCTCCTAGTGAATAGTATCCAACTTTCTGGAGCTTTATTCTTAATGCACCAGCCATAGTTGCCATCGGATATCCCGCGTTATAACTTAAAGTCTTATCGTGGTCACGTTCTAAAATACGAAGCGAATTCCTCCAATCTGCACCGATTATTCTGGCTGAGACTACGACCAAGATTGCAGTAATTCTTGCGGGCAGACTATTAGCATATGTATCGAGCTTTGCAGACATCCATCCAATGTTCTTGAAATAGCTATCTCTATAGCCCATCATAGAATCAAGTGTGTTGATAACTCTATATGCAACTGCCCCTGCAGGACCGAAAAATGTGAAGTAGAATAATGGTGAAATAATGCCATCGACAATACTCTCTCCAACACATTCGATCATCGCAGAAAGTATATGTTGCTCGTCTAGTTTATCAGTGTCTCTTCTTACGATCATGGACAGCTTGCGCCGCGCAGCTGTCCAATTATTTGCTTGTAATTCATCGACAATATCTTCAATATGTTTTTCCATGACTCTAGTCGCAATAGTAACTTTCAATACTAAGATAGATCCCACGATTAACACAAATCCCCCGAAGAACTGAAGGCTGGCAGATATTGAAACATGAACTATGAGACCAATTGTGACAACAAAACTAATCGCGAGTATAATCCCGGCTACCTTTTCCCGATTTGCAGATTTCTTATTATTTTTTAGCTTAGGTATAACGGATCCAACAAGCTTACCCAACCATGCCACAGGGTGGACCCGGTTAGGTGGATCGTTCACCAAAATATCTATGGTAATTCCTATAGCTAATCCTGCAATTAGATATTCTGGTATCATAATATCTTTATTTAATAACTTGTGCGAGATATTTATTTAATAACTTGATGTATTAATCTCTCAATATCGACATTTTCTTTTATTGCGTTTGCAATAATATCTATTTGGGATTCACATGATTCTATTGACATCCTGTTAGGATTGCGGTTGTCGAGAGAATCTTCAGCAGGTAAACAAAAATTAACTTTTGGTATTACCCCCAGTATTTTTTTCTTTGTTATTTTCTCAACAGATTTTATAGCCGGCGTCAGAAGTGATTGGTCTCCTCGAAAGTTATTTATCAAAATACCTTGAACCAAATCTTGATGCATTTTTTTTAGTAGTCGCATGGTACCTACTATACTCGCAAAGCAACCTCCTCTCTCGATATCTGCAGTTATCAGCACAGGAGCGTGAATTGCCTCTGCAAGTCGCATATTAGCTATATCGTATTTTGAAATATTTAGTTCGGAGGGTGATCCCGCGCCCTCTATGACCACAAGATCATTTTCTTTTCTGAGGCCATCTAGTGACCTTAACACGTTAGCAAATCCTGTCCGAAAAACAAAACTTTCATAGTAATCTTTTGCGTACATATCTGAATAGAATCTTCCGTTTAGGATGACCCTACTTTTGTAATCACCAAGCGGCTTAAGTAAGATAGGATTCATTCTTAGATCCGGTTTCTTTCTAGAAGCTAATGCCTGTACGGCTTGAGCTTGGGAGATTTTACATGATGTCTTAGGAATAGTATATGACTTCGAGGACATATTCTGAGCCTTAAATGGAGATACCCTGTACCCCTTGTCAGAAAAAATTCTACAAAATGCAGTTACAAGGGTGCTCTTGCCTGAGCCAGAAGAAGTTCCTTGAATCATTAACAGTTTTGATAATTTTGACTTCAATTAGTTATCAAACGACTCTAGTGCATCGAGTAGGCACAAATTTTCGAAGTGGGTTCTAACGGCAACCCGAACATACTTTACTCCCATCCCCATAAATGTGCTGCAGTCCCTAACTAGTACTCCCTTACGTGCTAAAATCAGATCCTTAAGCTCCATCGAATTCTTATTTTCGAGATAGATTAAGAAGAAATTTACGTCTGACTTATGGGGGATGAAGGTCTTCATTTTTTTATTTATAGTTTCTTGCATAAACCTTCGTTCTTTCTGTATCAGAACCCGTGATTGCTTGAGGTGGTTCAGATCTTTTAAGGAGGCTATTCCAGCTGCCTGGGCAAGTCCATTTACATTCCATGAAATCTGGTTATCTGATAGACGTTTAACCAGTTTAGGATTGCAAACAATATACCCAATCCTTAGCCCAGCTAATCCAAAAGACTTAGTCATCGACCGTAAAATTATCAAATTTTCAAAATCTTTTACAATATTGATCATAGTATGCATATTAGGGCTATTGTCAGAGAGTTCGATATAGGACTCGTCCACTAGAATCCTTGTAGATTTGTCCACAGACTCAACAATCTTCTCTATTTGTCTTGTTTTACAAGCTAGGCCTGTAGGATTGTTTGGATTACATAAGAATATCGCATCAGAGTTCTCTGCCTTCTTGATGATTGCATCGGTGTCTAAAGTAAAATTTTTCAATGGAACAAAAACAATGCTTGCACCATTTCTCTCCGATGCAATTTCATATTCACAAAAAGTCGGAGAAGGTATCAGTACCCTGTTCCTCACAAAGGTCTTAGCAAACCTATGGATTAGCTCTGTTCCCCCATTTCCCACGCATATCCATTCATCATCTAAATCATTGTTTAGATATTCCGACAAGCTCTTCCTCAGAGCCCTACACTCTGTGTCAGGATATTTAGAGGATAAGGAAAAAGCTTCTTTTTGTATCGCCTCTAGAGCTAACGTAGAAATTCCAAGTGGATTAACATTTGTGCTAAAGTCTACCTTAACCAGGGCTGGGTCTACTGCATTTAAACCTCCATGCGAGCAAGTATTTCTAATGATCTTTTCCAACCCCCCACTAACTTGAATTACTGGAACTTCTATTGCACACTCCATTCTATTTAGTACCTATTATTAAAATATGCCTTCTCATTCTATTAGTTACTCTGAAACGATTATTAATTAGGTGGCGATTAAGTCCAGTATGCTCAACGTTGCGCTGATCGGTGCTACAGGTGCTGTTGGTCAAGAATTTGTGGTAGCGCTAAACAAACATCCTTGGTTTGGCTTGACCCAAGTAGCCTCGTCCCAGAGGTCAGCTGGCAAAAAGTACATTGATGCTCTTCGAGATAAAGACTCTGGAGTTCTAAAATGGCACAGCAAGGAACAGGTGCCAGAATATGTTCAAGACATGAAAGTTAGCAAGGTGGAGGATGTAGACTTGCAAGCATTTGATCTAATTTTTACTGCGCTGGAGTCTGATGATGCTAAGGTAATAGAACCAAACTTTGCAAAGTCAGTTCCTGTTATAAGTACGGCCGCAGCCTTTCGATATGAAAGTGACGTCCCGATATTGATTCCCGGCATCAACGATAATCATATGGAGCTCCTGAATATTCAAAGAAAGAGTAGAGGATGGAGAGGCTTTATCGCTCCTTTGCCAAATTGTACTACTACTGGTTTAGCTATCACATTAAAACCGATCATGGAAGAGTTTGAAATAGAAGGTATCTTTATGACTTCCATGCAGGCAATATCTGGTGCGGGGAGATCTCCTGGTGTTATTGCTCTAGATATTATGGATAATTTGATCCCATATATTCCAAAGGAAGAGGAAAAAGTTCAAGCTGAAACGAAGAAGATTTTAGGCAATTTTAATTCTGGATCAATCATCTCTGCTCCAATAAAACTCAGCTGCACATGTACAAGAGTGCCTGTATTAGATGGTCATACAGAAACAGTATTTGTGGGAACCAAAAAACCAGCTGAACCAGAACAAGTCAAGAATGCGATGATGAGATTCTCAAGGGATGTAACAGTCCAAAAATTACCTTCTTCTCCTAAAGACTATATAATTGTACATGATGATCCTACGAGACCACAACCCCGTATAGACAGAGAGGTCAATGATGGGATGACAACCGTTGTGGGCAGGTTGAGAAAGGATACAGTTTTCCAAAACGGTATAAAGTATGTTTTGCTATCACACAATGAAAGAATGGGATCTGCAAGAGGCGCAGTGTTACTCGCTGAATTACTACATCAGAAAGGGATGATCTAGTACTTTTCATAAAAATACATATAAACTTGAAATTAATACATTTATTAAACCTCTAGACTAAATATATGTTAGGACATTATATGGATAGAATTGACGATTTAGATCTAAAAATTCTGAGCGAACTTTCTAAGGATGCAAGTGTTTCAGTACCTAAACTCTCAAAGAAAGTAAATATTAATGCTTCTGTGGTTTACAGCAGGATTAAGCGGCTTATTAAGCGAGGTCTTATCAAAAAGTTTACGGTAATAATTAATGATGAAGCGCTAGGATTGAATGTCAAGGCCCTAACAGGAATTAATATGGATTCTAAGTTGCGAGATAATGTTCTTAACGAGCTGTTCAAGATTCCAGAAGTACGTGAAGTCTCAGAAGTGACAGGTAGATTCGATGTTCTCGCAACTATTAACGCTCGCTCTCTCGATGAGATGCATCAATTAATTTCTGAGAGAGTTGGCCGAATTGAGGGAGTTCAAAAGACGGAAACTTTTATAGAGATGAGAAAGACTGAACGCGAATTAGTCTACCCAACCTCAATGTCTAAGTAATCAAGTATTTGTTAGATAGGTGAAGGATTTTAAGCTTAATGATAGACTCAAAAATAGGTCCGACAGTAGATTGATCCATCAGGTGATGGCTGTAGGTAACCAGATTAGAAATTATTATGAACTTACGAAGCCGAAGATCTGGTATTTATTAGTCTTCACAGCTTTTTCGGCTGCCCTAACTGCCTCCTTGTTGTTTAGTATTCATGTTCCAGCTTTAACATGGGTGCTAATCATAGGTGGAGTAGCGGCAGGCTCTGCTGCTGCTGACACACTCACTAGCTTCTATGACCGTGATATCGACGCTGTCATGGATAGGACGAAAGGAAGGCCTATTCCATCAGGTAGGATTTCACCTCGGAACGCAGTAATTTTTGGATTGATTTTGACAGTAATTTCCCTAGTGTTCGCGTGGCTAATAAATATCTGGGCGTTCGCTCTGATGATTTTTGGGCTCTTTGACAACATCGTTGTGTACAGCAGATGGTTGAAACGAAGGAGTCAGACAAACATTATCCTTGGTGGGTTTTCGGGGGGCGCTCCCGCTCTGATAGGGTATGTTGCAGTGACTACACAAAATATAGAAATTGGCCTCGTGATGGCTGGCCTCGTTTTTCTCTGGATACCAACTCACATCTGGAGTCTTGCGTTGCATGTAAAAAAGGATTATACAGACGCTGGTATTCCTATGCTATCTGTTATTTCTAGTGAAAAGAAATCGGTTCGCATAATAGCCGGTACAACCTTGATGATAGTTATATTTAGCATTCTTCCATTTTTTTTCGACCAATTTGGACTAATATATTTGATTACTGCCAGCATTTTTGGTACTATAATGGTCTTACTGTCATTATGGTTGTTAGCAAAACCAAGTGAAAAAGCATCCTGGACTGTTTTCAAATTCTCTAGTCCGTACCTAGCAGCACTATTCATTGCATTCATAGTAGATGCTTTGCTCCGCTAAGTTATTTGCTTACGAATTAACTTCTCCGAACGTTGGAGCTATCTCAATATATTTAGGACCTCACTCAAACTGGTGGTGAGATTATGAGAGGGATGTCTATTGTTTATCGCCTTATCATACTATTATACTATTATTATTATCAGCATTTGGGATAGTTTAACGGACCCAGGATACATATGGAAAACCTATGTCAACCTTTTAATCTTCGCGTAAGAAATCTACATTTGGCTGATAACAACGGCAATAGGGCGACAGTCGTCCAGTTTCGTCTAGGACGTCAGATCTCCAATCTGGAAACCCAGGTGCAAATCCTGGCTGTCGCAATAAACACATAACGATCGGGAGGAATCTTCATATGCTTGCCACGGTATTAGGATTTGTTATTACCGTGCAACATAATTTTTTCATATTCGTACAGTATCCTCGCAATAACTACGTGTGTTTCTAAAGCAATTCGTTCAATAGAATAGGAGCAAGAGAAAAGTTTACTTGTAGAACCTGAAAAATGTCCCTTTGGGAAACCACCAACTACGAATGTGCAACCACAACTCTTCCTACAATTTCTGAAAACGACTTGCTCTGCTGTACTACGAGCTCCTACGCTTGTAAGCCCCACTATCTTATCAGATCCTATTATATTATTTATTAGATATTCAAAGTTGGTGTTATCACGCAATTCCAGAAGATTCTTGCTGCCTTCATTGTTTCTTATGGTTTTTTCTTTATAGAGTTTCATCATTATTCCCTCAAAGCGAAAATATGATTTTGGCACTCTCAAATCCTGGCCAATCATTATCACCTTATCATCTATTGTATGAATGTAAACGTCCAAGATACCCTGAAGGTATAAAGGTGTCGAAAGTGCGGCGAGAAGGCTAGAATGAGCTATGTCAGGTCTACCTCGTTTCCAAGCCATTTCGATCTTGCCAGATATCATAGCATAATGATGAAAGCTTCTATCCAATAAGATCTCATTTGGATTTTTTCCAAGTCTTACTGCATGGCTTATGACTGACGAATGTTTGGTTAATTCCTTGGGCATGAGTTCCAGTGCCGTTTCAGCAATTACTAAACCTACCCTGCCTCCTGACATGACACCTAGTCAATTAGTGTCTTAGTAGAAATAGATATTTATGAATAGATGATTTTTCTTACCACCAACCTTGTCTAACATTTTTATAACGACCGAACCTTACTTTTTAATTGCATGACAAATAAAGTCTGCGTTCTTGGTGCAGGTAGTACGAGATATGGTAAAATAGATGAAAATATTATAGAGATTGCTTTAGCGGCATCACGAGATGCCATCGATTCTGCTGGTATTAATCCAAGCGATGTACAAGCAGGATATATTTCTAATGTATTTGGGGCTTCAGATAAGCAGGTTCATATGGCTCCAGTAATTATGAGTAACTTGGGAATTCCATATGTACCAGGCCTTACGATAGAATCTGCGTGCGGCTCAGGTTCTATAATGTTCAGGGAAGCATATGCCAATGTAGCCGCTGGTTTTTATGATTGTGTCTTAGCTTTAGGAGTTGAAAAGATAACCCATACTGGAACTATCCGGAGCACTACTCTGTTCTCTTACTGTTCCGACTTTTTTTACGAGGGAGGAAACGGAGCATCATTTCCTGGGTTATTTGCATCGATAGCAAGAAATTACATGGCGATCCATAAAGCCAGTGAAGAAGATTTAGCATACGTAGCCGTAAAGAACCACCAGAATGGGTTGCTAAATCCTAAGGCACATGTGAGAAAAGAGATTACGATCGATGATGTACTAAATTCTCCTGTCGTAGCATCTCCTCTAAAACTTTATGATTGCTGTCCATTTTCAGATGGAGCATCAGCAGTTATCTTGTGTAGTGAAACGTTCGCTAAGAAGAGTAACAGACAATATATTGAAGTAATTGGGTCAGGTAGGGGAGCCTCACCGGCTGCAGTTCAAGGACGTGACGACATTACCACTATACCTAGTACCGTAAGTGCAGCCAACCAAGCTTATAAAATGGCAGGGATCACACCAAAGGATGTTGATTTTGCTGAGGTACATGATTGCTTTACGATTGCAGAGATTATCGACATCGAAGACCTGGGCTTTTTTCAAAAGGGAACTGCTGCTCGTGCTGTGAGGGAAGGAGCAACTCGAAGGAATGGAGAAATACCTATCAATCCTTCAGGCGGATTGAAATCAAAAGGACATCCGATTGGTGCTACAGGTGTCGGTCAAGTAGCAGAAGTTTTCGAACAATTTACAGGTAAAGCAGGAGAGAGAACAGTTAAAAATGCGAAAACCGCTTTGACTCACAACTTTGGAGCTACTGGCGCCAGTGCAGCAGTCCATATTTTCAAAAAGGTGGTATGAGATATCAAATGACATTGCAGGTAACAAGCTTAAGAGAGAAGTTTATTGCGTCTGCGAATAAGGGAAAAATACTCTGCAATAAATGTCCCAAGTGTGGTCATATCATGTTAGGTACTATCTATTATTGTGAAAGATGTCACGCAAGCGAATTACAATCAACAGAACTTGATGGATCTGGTAAGGTAGTAACTTACACAATTCAAGCTGTCGCTCCAGAAGGATTTAATGAGGTGGGACCCTATGCTTGGGTCATCATTAGAATAGATAATACAGCGTTGAAGGTATCTGGAATTCTTATCGGAGTCAAATCGCCTGCAGATTTACCTCTAGCATCTAAAGTTAAAGTGGAAAGCTTTGATCCAAAGTACGGACTTAAGTTACGAAAGCCTGATGATAACAACTCGTCTAGTTCATGAAGAAACTAATGCAGAAATGTTACGATAAAGATATTGAACGTTAACCTAGCCGGAGGCACAACTACTAAATCCACACTCTATGCACATATTACATCCTTCTGTAATGACTAACCTCGCCTTACATGATGGACACAATTCATCTCCATTATGTGAAAGAGGCTGTAAAGGTATTCTTGAGGACTCGATTTGTTTTGGAGAGCTAACACCTGCTCTGTCGATCTCCTCTATTCTTTCTGTGTCTTTAAATATATGTTTTATTTGGTCTTTGACGTAGGAATCTGGAATGGTTGTTAGATAATTGAGGGTGTACTCGCTAGGCGTTACAATGAATTTCGTTTCCTTTGTATCGTTTCCATTAATATGTAGAACCTGTTCATTCCGAGAGCCATCTCTGTACACTGTTACGCCCTTAAGTCCAAGCTCATGCGATAGTAAATAGGCAGATTTTACATCTTCTGCAGTGGCATCACCTGGCATGTTAATTGTCTTAGCAATTGCGTTACTTACCCATTTTTGCCAGACTGCCTGAGCCATTATATGATCAGTCCAGTGTACATCTATCGCGGTGACAAATATTTTTTGAATCCATTCTGGGATTTCGCTTAAACCCCGTACTGAACCATAGTTATTTGCAATCTTGGTCAATATTTCGTCATCATATAAACCATTTTCCTTCAGAGTGTTATCAAAGATCTTATTGGTATAGAAAAATCTACCCACCGTAACGCGTTTTTCGAACACTACAGCAAACATTGGCTCAACACCGTTAGATGTATCAGCTATCATTGATAGAGTGCCTGTAGGGGCAATCGTTGATGTCCAAGAATTCCTAATCCCATGCTTTTGGATCTTTTCAATTAACGAGGCCCAATCGTATGTATGTGTTTCTTTAGGTAGCTCATAATATCCAGCGATGGGAATTTTGCCTTTGACATAATCTGTCTCACTAAATAGAGGGAAAGAAC
Source organism: uncultured Nitrososphaeraceae archaeon (assembly GCA_964439995.1). Taxonomy (GTDB): domain Archaea; phylum Thermoproteota; class Nitrososphaeria; order Nitrososphaerales; family Nitrososphaeraceae; genus TH5893. The sequence continues at coordinate 2,158 of CAYTQD010000028.1, read as the reverse complement.
CTCTCGACTTGGCAAGAGCAACGCTTTCTTCCATACTATAATACGATACTGCTTCTGCTAATTTATTCATGAATTCGTAACCCTCTGTAGAATTATAGGAAATCCTCAACAAGAAAAATAAATCTGCCAAGCCCATAATGCCAAGTCCAATTCTTCTCGTCAGCTTTGTGTTAATATCAATCTCCTCAACTGGGTAGTTGTTCATATCAATTACATTATCCAAGAAACGAGATGATAGCCGAATCGCTTGTTCATACCTCTGCCAGTCAAATTCGTAAGAACCTTCTGCTCTGCGCTTTACAAAATTTGCAAGATTAATCGACCCTAGGTTGCAGGATTCATAAGGGTAAAGCGATTGTTCACCACAAGGGTTTGTCGCGCGAAGTGGTCCTCCCTTTGCAATGATTGACGGATTATATTTGTTGATATTATCTAAAAAAATGACTCCAGGTTCGGCACTCTTCCATGCGCTGAACGCGATCAAGTCTATTAACTGATAGGAATCAATCTGTTTTACAGGTTCATGTGTTCTTGGATTTCGAAGAGTGTATTTGTGATTCTCTTTATTTGTTAGTGAGTGCCAGAAATCCCCCCAAATTCCAACGCTAACATTAAAGTTCTCAAATACTCCAGGTTTTGTCTTGGCTGTTACAAACTTCTCAATATCTGGATGCCAAACCTCCAGAATACCCATGTTAGCTCCGCGTCTCTTGCCTCCTTGCTTCACTACGTCTGTAATAGTATCTATGATTCTCATAAAGGACGACGGTCCAGATGCAACACCTGAGGTGGAAGCGACAATATCACCTTCAGGTCTCAAGTCAGAATAGTTTATCCCCACTCCGCCCCCAGACTTGAAGATCATAGCAGCGTCAGTAGATGACTTCATAATCTTGTACATATCATCTTGCATATCGAGTACGAAACATGCCGACAATTGACCAAGTCTTGCTCCAGCATTCATCAATGTAGGAGTGTTTGGTAGGAAATCCCTTGATATCATTAGTTCATAATATTCTCTAATCCTTTCCTCATACTGTGCTAACTTGCCTTCAACTATTAATTTCAGCATTTCTTTAAACCTTAGTTTCATGTGGCCTAGTCTTGAGAGAGATACATAATGCCGTATCAAGGACTCAAAGTGATATTTATTAAGATAATAATCACCAATTTTTAGCTTCAAGTCGAAGTCAGCTATCTTGGTGTAATATCTCTCTGCTTCTTCGATATCCTGGACTTGTCCACATACTAAACCAAATAAACGTGAATCATGCATGATGTCTGGAATAGCTACTAGAATAGCGACTCGTTCAAACATTTGCTTTGGGCCTTCACTAACCTCATTATTCTTATCCCTAAGGAGATAACGCGCTGCCAAGATTCGGAGAGAATTAACGTCAAAGGCCTTATCCACTTCGTCTAGATCCTTCTTGTTTAGGATCTTCATCTTCTCATCTCGGATTTTGCGCCTTTCATGTCTATACAGAATGTATGATTTTGCAGTATTGGACAGGCCTTCTTCAATGAGTATGGATTCCACTATGTCTTGAACGTCTTCCACACTAGGAATAGCCGATATTTCGGATGAAGTGTACCCATGCTGAACCATCTTTTGTATCACTTTATCGGTTAAAGTCTCAGTTAAGCTGTAATCAGGCTTGCCTGTAGCAACTAATGCCTTATAGATTGCATTAGAAATCTTCGTCTTGCCGAAGTCAACAATCCTTCCATCTCGTTTCCTTATTTTTGTTATCAAGTTCTCCCTCATATTATTAAATTCAGCAGTTTCTGCCATCCCGTCATTATGAATAATTCACTTAGCTTAAAAGGATTATCGTACCAAAGGATATGAGTTTATTTTTCCTTGCCATTTTTTACTCACTTATTCCGGCCCTAGAATGTTTTCAAAAAAGTTAGTAATTGATTTCTCATATTCTAATATATCATATCGGTGACGAGCAGCATCATTTAAGCTGGGTAAGGAGAAATGGTAACATGACTCCTTGCCAATTCGCTGGACCTTACCACGTCTCTTTGGCATTCCTTTTCCTTACCTACTTAATTTGGGCCTGCCTGGTTTGTGGCTATGTTTTATCAGCTCTTGTTTAAACGGTCGAGTTGTCGATCCTTGGATTACAGTAGCCGAAGAACAACATTT
>CAYTQD010000027.1:0-17185 GCA_964439995.1 uncultured Nitrososphaeraceae archaeon | reverse complement strand
CATACTTTGACGGGCATACCGCTTACCACTGTCTGTCCCTCAATTGAAAAAAAAATTTTGTAATATTGTGTCACTATCGGCATCAAACCCATATCATGTAAAGATCTTTTTAGCCCCTGGTCACCTAGTATCAACAAATGCATGTCTATTTCAGCGGCTATTATTACTTAGTAATGATAACATGTGAACACTGTAATGTCGAAGCCTACTACAGGTTTACTATTGAAGATTTCAATAGTATGGGTTCATATCGTGCTGCTCTATGTATGAGGTGTATTAAGACCGAAGCTTGGAAAGCTATAGATGACTTTCCAGCAACAAAATCCCTAAAGATAGAACCGTTATTTTCAGTCTTGACTGCATCTAAACCCGAATCATGACCTGCATCGTCTCTGCTATGCTGTAAGCTTCCGGGCACTCAATTTCAAATAGAGGTTTAGATTATCTTAGTCCCCTAACGGCAAATCGGGTTCCGGTTGCGCCAGCGTATATGATCTGAATGCCAATGATTAAGAGAGCTATTGCTATTAATACACCAACTAATACTGCTCCGAATAGAGGAGACGCCATTATAGCTATCGACAATCCAATAGCAATTACACCTGCAACAATACTGAAGATTCGTGAACCCTTGCCTGAGGACTTATCTCCGATTCCGTGAATTACTCGGGCTATGCCATCAAATAGCAGGGCCAAAGCGAGCAGAATTATCAAAAAAGCTGAAAAGGCAATGGGAAAAGCCATTGCTAGAGAGGCTACTATTATTACAAGAATTCCTAGACCGACTGTACTCCAACGGGATTTGCCAGGGCTGGGAACGAAAATACCCGTCACGATTCTTTCAATCCCTACTACGAACAGAATAATTCCAATAATAAAGACAAGTGAAACGATAGCAGCTGCTGGAAAAGCTAGCGCATATATAGAAAGTATAAGGACTATTACTCCCAACCCTATCTGAACAAGACGCATCCAGCCTGGAGATTTAGCTTCTTCCATCGTCAAGACTACGGAATGAAAAACGATTAATTACTATTTATACATTCGAGAACAATAGTACCCATTTTTTTTATTTTATATGATAAGTTTAGGAAAAATAGTGCAAAATACGAACGGATCTCTTGTTTGGGAATGAAAGGTACAATTTATTAAAAATACACCAGTTTTATGTATCCCCTTTATCTTCAAGCTCCCCTTAACTTAGCAGTGATGCGCGAGCCAATGCCATAACAATAAATGCAAGGAGACCGGATATGTTAGCTATGTCTGCCATTCCAATTTCGTCTATGCTAAAGCTAAATGAGGACACTAAGAATAAAGGCGTAATCATACTAGATCAAAACAAGACAGCGGCTGATGCGGTTAGTGTAATGAGGGAAAATTCCGTTCGCTGCGTTCTTGTTTCAGATGCAGAGAATCATGATATTATAGGATTGGTGTCGACAACAGATATTCTTTATAGGGTCGTATCATTACGCAAGAATCCGGGTAAGATCATATTGAAAGATATCATGTCATCGCCAATAATTTCCATACCATTAGAAATGTCTGTCTCCGATACTCTTTCCGTAATGGAGAAGCATGATATTAGACAGGTGGTAGTTAGCTCAGACTCTACCAATATTCACGGGATAATAGACCGAGAGGATATTATCACAAAAATGGAAAGGGCGATGGTACAAATGGAAAATGCGTTCAAGAAGGACTCTGCTTCTCTATGCATTATGAACCCTCTTGCATCCTCACACGTAGCAGATAAGAGTTCCATGTTAATTTGTCCGCATTGCAAAGCTGAGTATAGCAATAAAGAATTACTGTTAAGACATGTAGCTGAGAAGCATGCAAAATCGGGATAACTTATCCTACTCAGGCTAACATGTGAAGCATTGAAAAAAGGTACGCTTCGACCCCGCAGGCTATGGATGCGATCATTAAATTTCCAATTGACCATTGACATATGAAAGTCCAGGCAATAGGTACACTTCGACTTTCTCCCCCTCGCTGAGATGTGTGGTCATCTCATCAACTAAGATATAGCCATTGGATGTGATAAACGTCGTTAAGGTTTCAGTCTCTTTAACTATGCAATCTGCCTCGTAATCACCGTGCTTTGTTGGCTTCAGGTGTACGTACACTAACTTTGTGAAGTCAGGAAATCTTTTCCGTGCATTCCATTCTCGAGTTATCCTCGCGTGTACTGCTATTGGTTTTTCCATCGTTTGACCAGATAATAACTTAATGGTAGGATAGGCAAAAATAATAAAAGCATTAATAGCACCCTGGATCGGGCCTGGCATAATAATTATTGGCTTGCCTTCACTATTAGCTACTCCTGTCACCCTGCCTCGATCCAACTTGACTCCGTGAAAAAATATTTGTGTATTTCTCATAGAATTGATTGCTGCTTCAACTAGATCAAACTGACCTACGGACGAGCCTCCTAAGGTCAAAATCAAATCCATACGCTTCGAAACGGCCTTCTCTAATATGTGACGTATTTTAAGAACGTCATCAGGAACTATACCCATCCGAAATGGGATTCCACCTAATTCAGCGACCAACTTTGATAGTATGGCACTATGGGTGTCTAACACCTTCCCTGACTTCGAGTTATTTGCAAGTTCATTGCCAGTAGATATTATAGCAACTTTGGGCCTCTTAAAGACCGACACCTTGGTAATACGAAGTGAATTTAACAGCGCAAGATCTTGAGGCCTCAAAATTCTGCCGCTTTTCATAACTGCATGGTTCTTCATTACATCACGACCCCTAGGATACACAAAGGATCCTTTTGGAAGGGCTTTTATGATGCGCACCTCATTTTTTCTATCCCCTGCGGTAGTTTCCTCTATCGGAACAACGGTATTCGCACCCTTAGGAAGGTATCCGCCTGTTGTGATTTGAAAGGCCTCTTGCTTATGTAAGATGCTATGAAGAGGCCCTATTCTAGTAGATTTGAAGTTGTGTTGTCTGAGCTTCAGAACAGCTGGGGTTTGCTTTGATGCATCAATTATATCCTCAGCTTTTACCGCATAACCATCCATATGGGAACTATCGAAGGCAGGAATATCCATCTTCGAGACGATATTTTCAGCCAATACTCGTTTATACGAGTCCCGGACATGGATTGTCTCGTGGGCCGGTACTTTATTATGTACTATAAATCGCTCGAGCAAATTCGTGGCTTTTTTGACTGAAATATAGGATATGTTTGAATTTGACTTCATGGGCATTCTAGCTTGACTGCGCTGTGTCTTATAAAAGAGTATGAACCTCGAATATCTTTGTTGACCTTGGTATTTTTACTTTGATAGATCTAAGTAGATATTTGAGGTGCACCTGTTAAAAAATTACAATATTCATATAATATCACTGAGCTATGTACATTTACGTTGTCGAGTTATTGCCCTGGCAGGTTTATTTCTGTTTTTATCAATCCGATAGACTACTGGGATGCGAAGGGGGGAAAGACAGGCTTTAAGCCAATTTACTGCCAGGTTATTGCATTCTTGCCATTGCTTTTTGCTTTGATGAGCTTAAATCTTCCTTTATCTTGTTACTAAGTTTATCTCGCTCATCTTTAAGACTCTGCCTAACCATGCTGAACATTTGCTCTATTAGGGTATTGATAGATTCGGTATTAGCCAACAGGTTTTTCCCTGGAATTCATATTGAATCCAGTATTTTATACCTTCTTATCGAAGTTTTTAGACTCATACAGATCCCCTGCTCTCAACCCAAAGTTGCCATCCATCTTAATGCCTTCCATCTGAAGAAATATGAGATATATACTTGGTGTAAGAAAGTAATTACATATCTTGAAGGTAACTGGCTATTACTTTCAGACCAAATTGTGGAGGAAAGGTTACACAACTCTAAACAAGAGATTTGTACAATCTTGTGCGTGGAAACAGTAGCTTGAAAACCCGTTAGTTATCGTGATGATTTGACGTTACCCATTCGTTACATTAATAATAGATTAGGGACGAGATAAATGGCTTTGATTAACGATAGTGATGGCCATAATAAGACCTCAAAAACAAATAGGTTGATCAAAGAGAGCAGTCCATACCTGCTACAGCATGCATATAATCCGGTTGATTGGTATGCGTGGGGAGAAGAGGCTTTGGGAAGGGCCTTAAAAGAGGATAAGCCAATTTTTTTGAGTATAGGATATAGCTCGTGTCATTGGTGCCATGTCATGGCGCACGAATCGTTTGAGAATGAAGAAATAGCTCGCTTGATGAACGCAATGTATATCAATATAAAAGTAGATAGAGAAGAACGGCCGGATCTGGATGATATTTATCAGAGAGTATGCCAGCTTGCAAATGGAAACGGAGGATGGCCTCTATCAGTCTTTCTGACACCTGACCAAAGGCCGTTTTATGTAGGCACTTATTTCCCCAAAGAAAGCAGGTACGGGATGCCTAGTTTTGGTACTATTCTGACGCAGTTATCTGAAGCGTACAAGACTAGAAAACAAGAAATTCAGTCAGCAACAAACGAATTCATGCACGCTCTATCTAGTTCCGAACAGGATATCCAATCGCTACAAGATAGAGAACAGGATGCTGTCCATAAAAACGGCCGTTCAACATTAGAAGAGGCAGCCACAGGTCTATTGCAAATGGCGGATACCGTTTATGGTGGCTTTGGGCAGGCGCCAAAATTTCCAAATGTTTCTATTCTTCTCTTTTTGCTTCGTTATTATGATCTTTCAGGAATTAACCGCTTTAAAGATTTTGTGATATTTACAGCAGATAAGATGATGTGTGGGGGTATCCACGATCAGCTTGGTGGTGGCTTCGCACGATATTCGACAGACCAGAGGTGGCTTATTCCTCACTTTGAAAAGATGCTCTACGACAATGCGTTACTAATACAGTTGTATGCTGAGCTATATCAGATCAGCGGAAATAAACGGTATCTTAACACCGCAGAACGCATATTGGATTACGTTAAACGAGAGATGACTTCTGGAGACGGTGGGTTTTATTCTGCTCAGGACGCTGATTCGGATGGTGAAGAGGGGAAATTCTATACCTGGTCGAAAAAGGAAATCATTGACTCAGGGATTGAGAGGGAGTACGCGGATATCTTTTGTGAATACTATGGGGTCACTGAAGGCGGTGATTTTGAAGGGAAAAATGTTCTTCATATAAGATGCCCTATTAGCGAGATCGCAAGAAAATATGGTCTATCTACGGATGAAATAGAACAAATAATTCAGCAGACATCTAAGAAACTTTTTCTAATCAGAGAAAGAAGAACGAAACCAGCAAGAGATGACAAAATATTAACCGCGTGGAACGGATTGATGATATCGGCCTTTGCAAAGGTTTATAGAATAACCAATGACAAAACCTATCTCCATTGTGCCACTAACGCGATAGGGTTTATTGAGAGTAAAATTGCCTTGGATGATGGTAGGCTTAGAAGAACATTTAAGGACAGAAATTCTAAGATTAATGCGTACCTGGATGATTATGCATTTTATATTAATGCACTGTTGGACACATTTGAAGGTGATACCAACGCCAGGTACCTCGAGATGGCTCAGTTGTATGCTGACTTCATGATCAATCACTTTTGGGATGAAAAGCAGGGAAATTTTTATCTCACATCTGACGATCATGAACAACTCATAGTTAGACCAAAGAGTTTGTATGATCTCGCAATCCCTAGCGGCAACTCCGTAGCTGCCTCAAGTTTACTTAGACTATACCATTTAACTCAAAATAATAATTATATACAGAAGGCTGAGCAGATTATGAGAGCAGGAATGAAGATGGCAGCAGAAAATCCATTTGGATTTGGTCAGCTCCTAAATTCAATTTATCTTTACATTAGAAAACCCATTGAGATACTGATCATAGGAATGAATATGAATGAACAGAATGATTTCGGACAGATGAGTGATTGGCTTGGCAAACAATTTATTCCTAACAGTATTACTGCTCATGTGAAGAGGCGATCACAGTTAGACGAGTTAGATCAATATCCTTTCTTTAATGGAAAAAAAGTAGAAATATCTGATTCGGGCAAACAGGCGATGAATGTAGAGCAGGTATTCGTATGTAGAGACTTTTCCTGTTCTCCTCCACTCCATACATTACAACAATTGCAGGAATATCTTGCCGGATAGATAATGATGATAAAAATTTTGAATACCCTATCTAAACTACTGACCAGCTGATTATGTGCTAACTTTCTTGATATCTATCAACAGCCTATCACCGACAAGTGGGTTCCCTATCTTGTCGTATCTCCTTTTGGGCATAGTAATCTGAATAATTGTTTGTGAATATGTCTTGAGGACGGTTTGAGGTTGGGATCGTAGAATTGCTTCCAGTATAGGCTTGATCTGTTCTTTAACTTCCTTGTCGGCTATCGCCTTATCTATGGATTCTAGCATCATCTGCTGCTGAGAAACATTCTCTAGTTCTATATCTTCGACGAGCGCCATAGATATGCTCGAGCCTGTGTCCGTAATTTGATTTATTTTGTATCGAACAACTGATTCGTATGCCAAACCTAATAATCTACATCTACATGACTAATAAATTAGTATTGTGAAAAATACTGTAACGTTACAAATCGAGCGCTTCATATTTTCCTTCTCTTTTTTTAACTGCAAAGGGATAACTAGTCTCGTAGAATATATGCAACTTCCTGCCTGGGAATATTATCGAGACCACCTTGAATTATGAAGAAATAGTCAGTACTGACGGCCTGAACTCAGTCATCTTTAGTGACCCATATGCAAAGATATGTTTTGTAACCATGCTTGTGAGAAGTTTGATGACTACCTCAGGTTATCACCAACACCAAAGTAGGAACATCAGGAGGTTACTATACCTAGATACTGATACGACCTTTACTGCTTATTTAACAGCAGGACTTGTTCTCAGGCACCATAATACTTCCAAGGAGAATAAACTCCATTCGTCCATATCTAACCCTGAAACAGCAAGAAGCAAGATTAGTTGCATGCGTAAGCACAAGAAGGATTTTATCGACGAACATAATAACGGACCTAACCATACAATCGATAAAAGGCTTGTTCAAGTTTTTCTTCCGTCAGAAGGTAGATTCGAATCTATCCTTGGTGAATTGATCTCAACTATGCCTGAAGCATCCATCGTGATTTTTGATTCTCTCAATAGTTTTTATAACATGTATCCAATTATCTCCTCTGAATCTTTTCAAACGCCAAGAATTTTCGAGCCATCCCTTCCAGCAGATTCAAACAATCCACGATATACAATTAGTCGCCTGAACCACTTACTTTCAATATTTGTCATGCTACTAGTGGAGCATGGAATTTATCATAAAGTCCCTGTTCTTGTGACGAGCATGGTTCGATACAAGAAAGTATCAGAAGATTTGTGGATAAAGTCTGCCGCGTGCAGACGACTACTGCAACAAAAAAGCATTGTGCGATTGAGCGTAGAAATGAGAAATGAAAATGATCTCTTAGTAAATGTGATGCAGCACCCCTCTTTGCTACCACAAACATTCGAATTTCCTAATGCAGGAATATACTCAGCCTTTGAGATTGACTAGGGTAAACCCTAGCATCAAAGAGATCGCAATGAGTGCAAAACCAGCTGCCAGGGACACTCCCTGTGTTTTCGCGCTTACAGCTTTCCCAGCTTTATAAAGCATGATGGCACCAGCCGTACCGATGAATAGTACAAATGTCATCACAATTGTCTCAGCTAGGGTTTGAGCTGACCGGGTAGGTAGGATAAAAGTCTGAGCCCCCACTGTATTCCCTTCTATTATTGCATTAAATAAACCTGAAGCTAAAGAGAAAAGTACTATAAGGTAGATTATCGCTGCTACGATTACAAGTCTAGAAGTCTTTGATGAGACTGAATAAGTGTTAGGCAATTCGCAATAACATAAGAGTCTGTCCATATAAATTTAAGTCTGTCCATATAAATTTAGGACGGTGTGGATTCCTGAGATGCTAGCTGTTTCAACCTAACCACTACCTTCAGCGATTTGGTTTGAAGGGACTATCTGATTAGAAACCTTGACAGTTACTCTCTTAATACGTCCAGTTAACTCGCGGCCGAAGCCAGTGGGTGGAGAAGACGAGGAATTAGGCTCTGTTTAGTTGATGACTCCCTTTCTATTCACCTGAAAGTATGTTTGCACCACGATCATGAATCACAACTATTCTAAGTAGGCATCAGACGAAAATTTTGTTGTGCGAGCGTAGCAGAATATACAAGTAGAGATTCAACATAGAATAAGGTTAATTAGGGATATTTTGTCTCAATATATCGCTATTTCGAGTGACTAGACAATCGATGACAATAAAATCCATAGATGATGTCAACTTCGCAAAGAGAAAAGGCTTGCTTCCAGTCATAGTCCAGCATAGGAGTACGAAGGAGATACTCATGCTTGCATACGCCAACAAGGAGGCGGTGAGGTGCACAATTAGAACCGGAAATGCCTGCTTCTGGAGCACCTCTTTAAATAGATTGTGGATGAAGGGTGAAGAGTCTGGCAACGTTCAACCTGTTAAAGAAATATTTTTAGATTGTGACCTAGATGCCTTGTTGTATCAGGTAGAATCAGAAAAGCCTGCTTGTCACACAGGTCATCACTCATGTTTTCATAATATTTTAGAATTAATTTGAAAAGTCAATAAAAAATCACAAATATTTTAGCTACCCATTAATATATATGAGGCAATCATAGGTTCAGTGTTAATCTATACAAATATTTACGCTTCAAAAATATAGTAATACTAAAATTTGTCTAGAGAAACTTATCTGTAACAGATAAAGGAAAACTGGATATGGGCGAAGTACGTGCATTAAAATGTAGAGAATGTGGTAAGGAATATGAACCACAGTTCAGGTATATATGTGAAGAATGTTTTGGCCCGCTAGATGTCAATTACAAACTTCCCTCTATAAATAGAGAGACCTTTTCCTCCCGGCGGGAGAAGAGCTATTGGCGTTATTTCGAAATGCTGCCTATTGCAAATAGCGAGAACATTGTTAATTTGCATGGTGGTCTAACTCCATTACAAAAAGCAGATAGACTCGGTAAAGAGATAGGAGGGCTAAAGAATCTATTTATAAAAAATGATTCTGTAAATCCGACATATTCGTTCAAGGATAGGCCTGCGGGAATAGCTGTTTCGAGAGCCAAAGAGACCAAATTAAAAGCGGTGGGCTGTGCTTCTACGGGGAACCTCGCCTCTGCAACCGCTGCGCACGCAGCAGTGGCAGAGCTGCCATGTTATATTTTCGCTCCTTCGGACATTGAGCAAGTTAAGATCGCGCAAGCATTATCTTATGGTGGGGAATTTGTGGCAGTAGAAGGCACGTACGATGATGCCAACAGAGTTGCTTCTATAATAGGGGACTCAAAAGGTATAGGGATAGTAAACATCAACATGAGGCCATACTACGTTGAAGGTTCAAAGACACTTGCGTACGAAGTGGCTGAGCAACTTGATTGGCAGATCCCAGATAATCTGGTTATTCCCGTCGGAAGCGGAGCAATGCTAAACGCGATTTGTAAAGGGTTTGAAGAATTACAAATGGTCGGATTGGTTGATAATAAAAAAGATTTCAGAATTACGGCTGCACAGCCCCATGGATGCGCTCCTATAGTAGATGCTTTTAAGAAAAAAAGTGATGAGATTATTCCAGTAGAGAGACCGAATACGATTGCAAAAAGTCTTGCCATAGGTGAGCCGGGGGATGGATTGTATGTGTTGAAGAGACTCGAGCAATACAACGGAATTGCGGAAGAAGTTACAGATGAAGAAATTGTAGATGGAATACTTATGCTAGCAAAGACAGAAGGTATATTTACCGAACCTGCAGGAGGAGTAGCGGTGGCAGTCCTTAAGAAGCTAGTTGAAAAAGGCAGGATTGATAAAGATGAAAGAATAGTATGCTACGTCACAGGAAACGGACTGAAGGCTACAGAGGCAATCACCAATGCACTACCTAAACTTAGAAGTATAAAACCAGATGCACAAACAGTTTTGGCGATGATTAGATAGTTATATATTCGTAAACACATTATAATACGCAAACGAAGATAATAAGATAAAAATGGCCAAGATCGAGTTTGTTGTTCCGTCAGTTCTGAACAAAGGTGCTGGAGAGAAAAAGATTTCATTAGACGCAGGAACTTTACAGGATGCTTTTTCTAAGATTTCCGATCAAATGGGCGAGGATTTTAAGCGTAGAGTATTTGATCTCAACGGGAAACCCCGTCCTCTCATCAACATTTATGTAAATGGCAAAAATATGCGGTTTGGTGGCAATGGTATGACTAGGTTATTAGCCGATGGAGATTCCATACACATATTGCCAGCCGTTGCTGGAGGAGCAGAAATATCCCGTGAAGAGATGCAGCGTTATTCAAGGCAGATAATGCTTGAGGATATTGGATTTTCAGGAATGGAAAGACTTCGTAATGCACATGTCTCAGTCATCGGGGCTGGAGGAATCGGAAACCCCGTTTTAACTCAATTGACTGCGATGGGCATCGGTAAACTGAAAATAGTCGACAGGGATGTAGTAGAGATCTCTAATTTGCACAGGCAACACCTGTATACATACGAAGACATTGGCAATGTAAAGGTTGAAGTGGCACTAGAAAGGCTAAGGAAGCTAAATTCTCAGGTCGTATTTGAAGCTGTTCCCACATCGGTGACCCCTTATACTGCAGAAAACCTAGTTAAAGGAAGTGATATTGTTATTGACGCTTTAGATAGTATTGACGCGAGGTATGCATTAAATGATGCATGTGTCAAGCAAGATATTCCGTTAATATATGCAGGAGCGCTAGGAACGCTAGGCTCAGTTTGCACCATATTACCAAAAAAAACTGCATGCTTGCGTTGCATGTTTCCCGAATTAGAGGAAGATGAAATGCCTACTTGCAGCACGGAAGGGGTACATCCGTCTATACTGTATCTTGTAGGCGGCATACAGGTTTCTGAGGCAGTTAAACTAATAACAGGAAAACAACCTACACTCGCAAATACATTACTCTACATTGACTTGACAAATCTTTCCTTTGAAAAAATACGGATGTCAAGACACGATAACTGTCCATCGTGTGGATCGAAGAAAATAGAGTTAGCTACACTAGTAGCAGGAAATTCTAAGGAGAGTTCACAGATTAGAGGCAGACAAGAAGATGATGTGAGAGGACAGAGAGAAGAAGAGATTCTTGTGCAAGATCAAAAACAACTGATAGTAGAAGAACTTTGTGGAAGAGACATGGGTAAAAGAACATTTACCATTACTCCAAGGCATCAATTTTCTTCTGACCCCATAGATCTGGCTATGATAATAAGGAATGCGGAGCTCACAGGATTCAGAGTTAAGAAAAGGGGTAACCTTGGTGTGACTGCGATAAATGGTAATACCGAGGAATACGATAATAAAATTCGCTCTCCGACACTTTCCGTAAGTTTTCTGACAAGTGGTTCGGCAACGATTGTTGGAGCGAAGAGCGAGCAAGAAGCTTTAGCCATTTATCGAGACTTTGCTAATCTAAAGGTCAAAAGTTCTTAATTAATTTTCTAAAAATATTCGTATCATAAGAATCTATCATTCATAGCTATTGAATCCAGGTAACGATATAATCTTAATTAATATATATAGACAAGAATAGCTTATTACTAATGTAGATGACTTTTAGAAACGGCGGCGGCAATGATCCCTTGATCCGATCAGAACAGTTGCTAAATGGTGAGAAATTAGAAAGTATTGATTTTCTTCAGATTAGATATACAGATGTTCCTGGTAGGTTTCTAGCTAAGTATCTGCTTCTCAGTGGAATTGGTGAGTCACTGTATGATTCATTAAGGGGAAGCATTAGCCTAGATGGCTCATCTGTAAGGGGATTTGCCACCATAGAAGAATCAGATCTTCTACTTGTACCAGATAGGTCTACGATAAGATTAACACCCCTATCATCTAATTATAAAACGGCTGCGGTAATTGCGGATGTATTTAAAGGATATAATTCCGGCAGATTAACCAAAGATCCGAGATATGTCTCACAATGTTTGGAGGAACATCTAGCTGAAAGTAACACGCAGTGTCACATAGGACCTGAGGTAGAATGTTTTATTTTTGACAACATAGACTTTGGTAAGGGAGACAACAATACGTCAGATCCGAAGATTATTTCTTCTGAACAATACGAAAATGGCAAGTATCCGATCCGCAGAAAGGATGGATATGATGCTCCACCATTTCAGGATTCCTTAATGGAATTTAGGTTTGAAGTTGCTGAGATTCTAAGGAGGTACTATTATGTACATGTAACAAATCTGAATCACGAGGTAGCAAGCAACGGACAGATCGAAATTAATTTTATGCATGACACGCTTACAAGATCCGCAGACAACGTACAGACATACAAGGATGTTGTAAGGAATATCGCGAAGCAACATAATAAGGTGGCAACATTTATGCCTAAACCAATATTCAGTCAAGATCCTAAAAATGGGGATAACGGCTCTGGAATGCACACTAGTATTAGTTTATGGAGCGGTGGATCGTCATTTTCCTCTTCCCTGTCGTCTACTCACTCATCAAAGTCGGGAATAAATATATTCTATGATGGAAACGATAGCTACGCCGAATTAAGTCAGACAGGCCGATATTTTATAGGCGGTCTTCTAGATCATGCATCTTCACTGGCTGCTATTGTAGCCCCGACAGTAAACTCATATCACCGAATGATACCTGGATATGAAGCTCCTGTCTATATGGCGTGGTCGAGAGGAAATAGATCTGCCATCATACGTGTACCTGTCAATGAAAGGAATATTTCAAGATCAAAACGAATAGAATTTAGAGCCCCAGATCCCTCTGCTAACCCATATCTAGCTTTCTCCTCAATCGTGGCTGCTGGTCTTGATGGCATCAGGAAGAAAAAGGATCCTGGCAGCTCTGTTGACAGCGATATCTTTAAGATGTCTGATCAACATAAAAGTGAACAAGGAATTAAGTCTCTTCCCGGCAGTTTGGCAGAGGCACTTGAAGAGCTAAAGTGTGACTCTCAGTATCTAGGTATATGCTTTAATCCTGAACTTTTGGAGACATATTTAACACTTAAGAAACAAGAAATTGCTGAAGTTGGAGGAGTTGGTTCCTCAACTTCTCGATCCGTGCAATCTAAACTAAAGCTCTTTATGCGTTATTACGATGTATGAACAGATAATACCCCGATCCTTGGTAGAAAAGTATCATGGAAGCTTACCGAACAATGGGGGCAATAATCCAATTCACTTCTCTTCACGCCAAAAGACGATAAAAGGCTAAATATCGTGACAAGTATTATAATCTTCATAAGAAGCCCCCGCTTTGGACATCAGCCATTGGCCACTGCCAAACACAGTCACATTCAATGTGCCACCTAACTTCTCATTCTTCATCTTCGTATTCAGGAATGGCTTTCCTGACATTGGTTATATAGATTGCTTAATAAAACCGGTTTTCGCTATTGTAGGTGAATGAATAACAAGACTATTTTTTTGCCACTATGGCAGTCGTAGCGGCAAGTTCATTTCTGGTGATGGACAGGATTGGTATTCAGACGGCTAATGCAAGCGGTCCTAACTGTCCTTCTAAGGGGGCGCTACAACAACGATAGATTCTAATGCACCAAATGCTGTAAGCCCTGAAATACCACCAGCGTCACGACCAATAGTCTAAGGATCACATAGCCACCTTTATTTTTCTGTTCAGTTTTCGAATCAGCAAGAGTCCAGCCTACCATTATGCAATATGTCATGGTCCAGCTTTTTCCTTTACAATAAAGCAAGAATTGTTTAGTTGAAAAAGAATAGGAATAATCAGAAAAATAGGAAAATGAAGTTGGCAGCAGGCAGTCATATCTTCCATACACTAAAACCAACTACATATTGATTTCACATGAAACCAAAATAAGTTATATAACATATTTCTAGCGCGTATAAGGGATAGAAGATATGTTCTTAGTAAACTATGTCCAAGAGAAGCGTTACAAGATAGTCATAATTGAAAGATGACGATATAGACTAAGCAGTTATAAACAAGATCGTTCTTGTTAAATTTCATTTTGACTAGGTTCCGGACTTGCGACGCTGCTCTAAATTCAGTCTATATCAGACGCGTACACAATATGTCATTTATCAACCTTATTTTTGCCAGGTTTGTAACTTATTTTATGATACAGATTTTTTAAGACCCCATGGACCGCGGCATAGTACTTAGAAATATTTGCCTAGAAGATATTCCTAAAATACTTGCCGTACAAAGAGAATCATACCCAGAGGTTGCTAGCGGACAGCTATACATGCCACTATTCCTTGAGAACCATATTAGTTTATTCTACGAGGGTCAGTTCTGCGTGGAATCAGATGGAGAAGTAGTCGCGTCTGCTACTAGTCTAAGGGTCTTATTGGAACCAGAATATAAAGATCATACATGGCAAGATATAATTACACAGTTTGGGAACCCTCATTTAGGGGTTTCAAATCAATGTGATAGTCTATATGTAGATGACATGGTAACACGTCCGGACTTTCGACACCTTGGAATTGGAACCTTAATGTTTAAGGCGAGAAAAGAGGTGGCAAAAAAATGCAATCTAAGGAGAATTATTGGCGGGGGGAGAATACCTTATTATAGTAAGCACGCTCATGAACTTTCGGCCTGGGAGTATGTGGAGAGAGTTGGAGATGGAAGGGTATATGATCCAGTTCTTACATTTCAGATAAAAAACGGATTCAAAGTTATCAAGATACTTACGAATTATCTATTTGATCCTAGTTCATTGAACTACGCTACGTTTATTGAATGGAGTAATCCAAATTATCAGAGTTCAACAGAATCATCGGATGGTCCGCATACTAACCACAGGACATATATTCATATATAGATATTTCAACTTCCATTCGGCAGAGCATGTTAGGCGACAGGGATCTAAGGAAAATAATCGAGAAAACAGTTGATAAAACTTACGACAGCTTAGACACAATCTCTCATAACGATCCATCCAGCATTCACGTCCTAGAAGCATGTAGATGCACTCGGTTATCATATTATGAACGCAGAGATTCTACCACCGCTTCTGACTACGACGCTAAAGTTTCTATTTTACTAAAGGATGGCATAAGGCGTTCGTTCAGTAACGTAAACGGTGAATACAAGATTGATAATTTAACTATTCGAGGCACCGCGGATGCAATAATAGATGATCACGTTTTAAGGTTCGAGCTAGTGGCCAAGCTGCCTCAAACCCCGCATCCACGGGATCTATTATATCTTAATGCCTGTCTTTTTGTTTTTAACAAGGACCAAGGAATTTTGATTTACGTGATTCCTGAAGGCCACACATTAGAATTTTTTGTAATAAAAAATAACAGAATGTTTGAGGATGTTGTCAGAAGAGCGAGGATTCTTAGTACACTTCTTAAAGAAAATAGAGTTCCAATAATTGAACCAAGTGATCTGTGTCTGAGCTGCAAATATTTTGAGAGATGTTACTCTAAAGAAGCTAAGATTTCTAGCTTCTCGTTAGAAAATTTATTTGGTCGCGGAAAAAAAGACTGATAGCTTGGTTACGTGGTTGATTGTTTTCATACACCTATCACATTGATTGTAAGCAGTTTCAGTGAATATTCATATTACTACACTCAATCCGTAGCTCAATTAAATCCGTTCCGTTGTTAATGTTACCTTAACCCATAAGCGACTACGGATATTAGTCAAGAGCTCTGACTAGTTGAGACTGGGCCTCTAATCCTGATTCTACGAGCTTTCGTTCCAAATAGGATAGCTACCAGCCCTATAAAGGAGCCCCCCATAACTGCATACATAAATTCTACTTCTGCCATGAATCAAGGTTCTTTGTGTTTACTATTATGCTTTATGATGACCAAATTTCATATAATGATAATATCGTAAAGTACTACTGGAATGTTAATTCAAAATCCTTGTCAGCTGCTTTAGCATCTATACCAGAGGATTGTTTGTATGAGTAGCTTCCATTTACTGTATAATGTGCTTGCCCGTTTAGTATTTCATTCAGGTCTTTTTGGAGCAAATCGCCTGACTCTATGCTATGCGAATCCTTCAGTGTTATAGTACC
This sequence comes from uncultured Nitrososphaeraceae archaeon, assembly GCA_964439995.1. Lineage (GTDB taxonomy): Archaea > Thermoproteota > Nitrososphaeria > Nitrososphaerales > Nitrososphaeraceae > TH5893. The sequence goes on along the minus strand of CAYTQD010000027.1, from coordinate 1,039 downwards.
ATTAGCTATGATTGGAAAGACTGACTCCTGAGAAGCCACAAACCCTTCTAGTTTTTCACCGATGTCTCCGGACACAATTCGTTCATTATCAGTAAACACATTATATGTTATTGCTTCTAATATTACAGTAGATCTGGTTGGGTTATAAGCCTGAAATTGAATTTGCACAGTCGTTACATTTTCTTGGTCTTGCTTAGCATTAATGTCATCAATTGCAATGTCTACTACCTCAGGCTCGCTTAATGTATCTTGAATATTTTCAGTTTGCTGCCCAATAGAAGAAGTAGTATTACTTGGTGTGGTTATATTAACAATTAGAAGTATCACAACAGCTGCCACGACTATGCCTCCACCCACCGCATACATGGCTCTCCTTTTCATAGCATGAACTATGCATCATCGCTCTTTATATATTGCTCCTTGAATAAGTGATATCTAAAGAAATTTGCAGAATCTCATATGAGATGTCAATCCAGCAATTCTCCAATTGCAGCACCCTAGAGACCCCTAGTGTGCAGCGATAAGACGACTAAGCTACATTAGGACTTACCGTAATCATTCATGTTGTTACAAAGCTGAAATAGATGAACGTGCATATAGGCAGGTAAATCATGCCCTATTATGGTTTACCTACTAATCCTTCAATTGAAGTAATAGCTGATATAAGTAGGATATATGAGATTGGCTTCGAATATGTGGAAGTATCTATAGAAGGACCAGAAGGTAATCCTTCAATAATCAAAAAGAAAAAGAAAGAAATCCTAAGCCTGCTTCAGAAATTCAAGCAAAAGCCAATTGGTCATTCAGCATATTGGTTTGACCTATCTTCAGATTATGACTATGTCAGACGTGCTTGGATCCTTGAGGCCATGAGAGAAATCAAAACAGCAAGAGAGATAGGAATAGATCTCCTAAATTTCCATGCTAATCTAAATGGCATGTTTTATGGAGAAAAAAGGAAAATGCTTTTGGACAATATGATTGAAAGTCTAAGGGAAATTGTAAGGTATGCGGAAAAGTATAGGATACATGTAATGTT
>CAYTQD010000026.1:0-18172 GCA_964439995.1 uncultured Nitrososphaeraceae archaeon | reverse complement strand
TGTGGGTTTTAAGTATATCTTCCAAGATATTCTTAAAATTATTTAAAGAATTTCCGTTATAACCAAAGACGATAAGATTTTTGTCACTATGTGCTGAATAATATTTTCTTGTATCTATGGAGTCGACAATAAGCCTCTTTATATTTTCATCAATAAAAGAAGTATCAAGTTTTATTATCACTTTTGACTCTACCGTAAATCGATTGTATTATTGAGTTGGGCTGAGCAAACATAATAGCCTTATCCGTTCCTGAGATTATTGTCTCAGTGTGATATATGATTCCGTTTTATCCATCCTAAGTTGTGATCCTGGTCTAGAATATAAACCATATTCATAACCTCTCCTCTTGGCTAACGTGTCACTCGCTTTTAACAATTTGGCTGTGATTAGTAAAGGGATGATTCTTCTCGTGATTTGTGATACTCAAACGATACCTGATAACTACGGGGTATTGGGCACTGACGACGTCAGGACAATCGGTTGCGAGCAGATTCTTTATCGTTGAAACAACACAAAAATACGTCAAAGACATTATAACAAATAATGAATGCTTATAGCACAGGGGGATTGAATTGGTCAGAATGGCTTAACTTTGATAGACCTAATATAAATAATGCTCCAGAATCGTCTGGAGTTTACAAGACGCATGCAGGCATGAAGATATTCTTTATAGGAGGCTCCCAAAATCTGAGACAATCCCTGCTTAATTCTCTATCAGATCCATGTATCAGCAAGGCGACGAGATTTAGTTACGCAACAACAGAGTCAGCAGATAACACTAGAAAGCATCTTCTAGAGGAATATCGCACTAAACACAACGGTATGTTGCCATTATGTATGGAAAAGAAGAAGAAATCGAACTAGTTATTGAATTTCTAAACCGTTATGTTGGATATCGCATAGATTAACTATATGTTAAGAGATGAAGCATTCTGACCTGTAACTTTTGACAATCTTATCCCTTAGCTTCTCAGGTCAGCTCTGACGTTAGCTTTTGCAGTAATGGTAGCATATTACACATCTAAGCTAGAGGTTAGAACTAGTAACATCCATATTAAGAAGTTGGACTATTGATAAGAAACGCAAATGACACTTATAAAGAGCAATGGTGAGGTACTCAAGGATGAATTCCGATAACATCACGGTAAAAAGGTTGTTTCGTATCGTCATTGTAGTTGGAGTGGTAGGTATAGCGTTACAGTCCAGCATAATAGCTTCGGTGTGGTACATCTATATGGCTGGGTTAAATGAGTTGGAAACTCTAAGGATTGATGCAGAAATAGGGGAAGCAACAGACATACTGCGGACTCAGAACCTCATACTGAATCGCACTGACAGAATAGTAGAGGGTCTGAACAATCAAGATAATCTGACCAGAGGTGCCGTTGAAATTCTCCTTGGTAACACTGAGGGAATAAATCTAATAGGTAATGGGACGACAAGCTTTCAGCAGAAAGTCCTACAGCAGCTGAACGAAACTACAGATGAAATGGATAATCACACTGAGGTAATATCAGGTAGAATCGATCAGTTGATAGAATTGTTAGTGGGGTAAGCATGTAAAGCAGTGATTCGGGAGTCAATCTATAATACTTTTCTAGTACTGTCTTTAGAACCACTATTGATATACCTCGGTTCATTTAATCGATCCATACCAGCGAATCCTCTGCCGTTAGTGGGATATACTGATTCGTAGCAAATCTCTAACTCAACGGTAGAGGCTGACTGAAATCTTCTTACACAATCCTCTTACTCAAACCCTTACTCTCTTAATTAGAAAAAATGATGCTGCTACATCCCTCATCCACGAGAACTGTGGTAAAATATAATCGGTGAATGAAGACAGGATTAGCCTCAACGTTAAATAAGGTCGGGACTCAAGATTTCAGATATCATGACCAAAATTTATGGCATCATCGCTTTCATGATTTTCGTAGTGGTTGTTTGTTCCTTTTCCTACTCTAGTCCTCTGAAGGAATTTGATACATCAGAGCTAAAGCCAATTTACGCTGTTTCAAAGGGCGAATCTCTGTGTAATTGTACCTTAGATCTAATTGATGATGCGATAGGATTTGAATTACCAAATGTAAAGATAACCAAGAGTGAGTCGATGCAAAGCCGGACTGAGGGTACTTTGGAGTGGACCGAATCTAAACAACTCGCCATGGACGGTGTCATTGTTGGTGACATCTATCTTGCTAATCAATCCGCTGGTGCTTTGCTAGACCTAAATACAATAAGGATTGGACCCAATCAACTTCTAGGCTTAGAGGTCACAGGCGGAACACTTCCAGATATTGTAACGGCAGAGGTAGTAGATTCCTCAACAGCTATGAATGGTACAGGACATACATTAGGAGATATACAGATAGACAAGAAAACGTCTGAAACTACCTTAATGTTTAATAAATCAGACCAAAATAACTTTAGAATACAAGTTCTACCACAAAGGGGGGATGTAGTATTACTAATATCATTAGTGTATAATATGAGTACCAACGACAAGATCGCCGAGAATATCACTAGCAGGCCTGCTATGTCTGACACACAAAGTCTCACGGGAATCTATAAAACAATACTATCGATCAAACAATAAAAAATTTCATCCATTCGAATAATGATACTGATTATTGGTACAGAATAGGTCCATGTGGCTAGATATCGATAAACGTTGTAATCAGCATAAATGGCGGACAAACGGTAGACTTCTATAGCGGAAACATATAGATGTCTATACCGATTCATTTTAGAGTGCGTACTACGTTAATTTATACTAATGAAATATAGAAGTAGGCTTGAAATAATTGCCAGCATGTTACATGTAATAAGTAGTGGAGATGCTTCTAGAACAACTATTATGTATAAATCATTTATCTCTCATGCCCAGCTAAAAGAATTCCTTTCATTTCTGTTGCAGAAAGGTCTCATTTTACAATATCATAAAGAAGCAAAGTCTCACAAGGGAGAAAAAACTTTACTTTATAAAACAACAGAAAAAGGTCTCCATCTCATGCACCTTTATACCGAAATGAATGAATTGCTTGGAGTTCAAAAGGGGGATGACCAATCAACTTGATAAATCTTTGAATTTTATTATCTTATAATGAACAGACAAGATGTGTTAGTTGGGGTTCGGAACATCATTTCTAATTCCTACCCATGGCATGAAGTAAAATTGTTGTCCCATGTTTCTACTTAGTAAAATTAGGCTCACTTTATTATTTCTCTGTTTATCATCGTCTTGGCCATCTTTAAAGATATCACAACGGCCATAAATGCCCCAAAATACAACCCTGCCCCAACCAGGAGATTGCCGCTAAATCCAATAATCATAGATAGAATAGCGGTCAGAACTGTCCCAATTACAGATGCAATCACATTTACACCCCATAGCAGAGTAATATCTTCACGACGATATCCTACACTCGGTTGTTGTTGTTTTGTATATTTCTGTGCATAAATTGAAGACAGTCTGATAATGGAAGGAAACTGGAAACCCATTAACAGGCCTGCAGGAGCTAAAAGAGCAAAAGTTAGCCCTATCCTATAATGGATTTCCAGTGACATATTGGAACTAATAATATCCTGCAGCAAATAGTAATAGATTATAACTATTGCGATCAAAAGTGGTATCGAAGTAATCACGCCTATATGGGGGCTTCGTCTGAAAAGTTTGCCACTCAAATAAGCACCCACTCCGCTAGAGACCAGAATGGAAAACAGTATGACTGTCAACGCCATTATCGGGGTCCCTAACAACAATAGGAATTTCTGGATAAACGTAATTTCTATAACCATGAAACCGAGACCAATAAATATTGCAAAGAGCACTAGCAACCAGGACAGGGAAGATGAAGCTAATCGGATATTGTTTATCCTTGAATAGTAGGCTAATAGTAAGGCAAGGACACCCGCTACTGATAGTACTGTTATCAAAAGGATGATCAATTGACTAGGAATTTTTTCTTTCGCGAAAAAGAAAGGTGAGTCGTCAGTGGGTGGTTTTAACTCCGTAATAGCTTTAATGTTTTCAATATTATCTTGGATATCTTGTCCCTTCGATCCCCGCTGGGCTGAGCCGCTACTAACCATAAGTAATTCGTCATATGGCGGCCGCGTATAGACTCCTGGAATCGCGAATACTTGGGCATCATTTTCTCTCACTCTTTCTGTCACTAATCTAATTTGTGAAGCAGTGAAAGGATTATTTTTAAGCATCACAAGAACAGGATATATTGTTCTCTTATCGTTAGCTCCAAAATACAGACCTGGTCGGTCTTCAACAACCATTATTTGATTACTTACTTCCTGAATACTCTTTCCTGTTTCCTGACGTAGAGATTCAACTAATAATGGCATGAGCCTAGGTAGCTCGATATTCCACCTAACCATAACCAGCATACCACTATCTCCATCCAGATGTTGTAGGTATTGTCTAAAGGCTTCTACAGTATACAAATAATTTTCTGAAAGCGCGTAGCCACCGGCAAGTTGAGCCGCCCAGGAATCTACGAGCTTTATAGTTATAATATCATACTTCGAGCTGCTGGAAGTAGTAAATCGTCTACCGTCGTCGATGAATACCTCTACCTCTTCACGATCATAGAGGTTTCCTGCAGATTTACCAAATTCCTTCGCCTTTGAAATTATTAGTGGATTTAGTTCTACAGCAGTGATATTCTTTGAGCCACCGGCCAATGCAATGAGTACATCTTCTCCTCCTCCACTACCGATAACTAGACTACTGTTCACTTTCAACAATTCATAGGGCAAGTAGTCCATATACTGCCTAACCCATAGGATATCATTATAGGATCCATTCCATCCAAATACAGGGGTATCAGCATCTGCGTCAATGATGATAGAAGCCAATGCCCTGAATCTTCCAGTGTTTTCACCACTATTTATGAGAGGTCCATCTTCTGTACCCGGGTCTCTGTGAATTTGTTTGGTAACGTCAATTCTGGAAAATGAATTCCATTGCGTAGACAAGTGTTGGAATTCTAATGGCTTGGCTAACTGGTAATGTAGACCTTTGCTAATCCCTGGCCCTATTGCAAAGACATTGGTACTTATGTTAAGTGATAGTAGCAGGGCTGCAGACACTAGGATAATAAATCCAAAAATCTTAATCCTGTTTGCGACAGAATCTACGATAACGTTATCAATATCAGCTACGTTATTTGCGTACATGTTTCGATGCCGGAACAACAACATTACGCCGGCTAAAGATGGTCCAACAACGATAACAGATATCGAAAGCAACACAGATTCGGCCCCCAGTGCCTGAATGATAGGGTCAAGAACAAGAGCGGCAGCGCCCGCTCCCAAAAGATCAAGAAAGTATAACTTCGTTATTTCCTTAGGCATACAGAGGTATATCATTGCCACAGATATACCTGCAAAAAAGAAAGGTATTGATGAAGAGAGGTAGAAAATGTAAATGACTGATACAGATGGAGGTACAAAATGCCCTATAATTAGAAGCATAATGGGGATGGATATTGCAAAAGCCATTGTAGACTGTAGAATCTTCGATGGGAGATCTTCTTTATTCAGCTTATTCTTTAAGATGTGAACTAGGAGAGAGCCGATCCCGAGCCCAAAAAATGCTATGGAGATCACCATAAAAGCATAGTCATACCATAAAATAATCGAAAATAGCCTTGTAAGTGTCAGTTCTAAAAGGAGTACGCCAAGGGATACCACGAACAGAGTAATCATAAGAAAAGCTAGGAGAGCAGATCGCACTTTCTTTTAACTTTTACATAGAAGAATTCTATTTCATATAGGTCTTTCCCAGTACGTATTAATACAGCCATCGAATGACTGATACATAACACATTGCATCCGAGAATATTGTCAAGTAACGTAAACGAAGAGGATCGTCAATCCAGTACTCTAGTCAAGTCGGCTAATATTTATAAGAAGACCCATGCAGCCCTTGATATGATCGCTGATTATCAGAGCCTGTTGACTTTTATATACAACGTGTATTAAAGAAGAACTAGAAAATCAACTGCCTTCTTCCTCACCCTCCCAACCAACGACATCAAAGTTCTCTGACCTAAAAATAGACATAAACCCCTCATCCTGGTTATCTCCTTTCCGCAGAACAACGATTAGTCACCTTACGAAGATGCTTCTCTTCTATCACGGGATTGGCGTTCTTATTATGATTCTGGGTACGTTGATTATTGAACAGCTTGTTCCTAGCTATCAAGAGGCCTCGATCCAGCTTTCCATTATCTCAGTTTTGTCGGCTGGACCTATTGAAGAGATTCTGTTCTTTGGACTACCATTTTACATTTTCGGAAATCATCTCATAGTCTTGGGAGGAGGTATATTATGGGTTATGTTGCATATCTTCAACACGGAGGCATTTGAACTCAGCACTCTTTCTTATGCGAATTGGTTGTTTGTAATTCCGTCACTTTTCTTCAATTTAAGGACTTGGATTAGCGGAAAGGGTTGGTTTGCGATACTCACTCATTCTGTTTGGAATGGAATCTTTTTTACCCTAGGATGCATAGTGGGCGAGATATCTTGTTATGTAACTTTAGAAGGAGAAGACATTGTGGCAGGCATCAGTAGTCTAGCATTATCTGCAATTCTCATCACTCTGGTCTTTATCTTGTATAGACGGAAGAATGGTTGATACAGAAGGCAGCAGCATTGAGAAGGAGGTATACTTAGATCGTTATTAAATAGTGCCTATCGCTGATTGCAGGTGACTAGGTCTTGACGAAGTGTGCTAGTTGAGCTTAAGTATTTCTTGCAGTTTTTTCTTCAACACAGCGTTTACCCTTTGTCCATCTGCTCTACCTCTGAGAATTGCCATGCTCCGGCCCATTAACATACCTAGAGATCCCATCTTCTTCTGCATAATTGTTGACATGTTATCCTCCAAAATCTTGGCAATTATCTCGTCTAACTGTTCAGTGGTAATTGGCGATATTCCAAGCACTTCTATAGCCTGTTCTACACTCGCTGCTTCTTTGTTCATTATTTTCTCGAAGATTGATACCACTGATTCCTTGCCGACGATACCTTCTTCCACTTTTCTAAAGGTTTCCAATATTATCTTGTCAGTCAGGATGGAAGTGTCTAGACCCTGCCTTTCTAAATTAACCATATCCTCCGTAAGTTTGGTGACAATAAATGTTGGAGATATTTTTTTTACTATGCCCACAATCTTTTCAAATAACTCAAAATAGTATGAATCAAAAATCTGCTCGGCCAGTTTTTGATTCAAGTTATACTTCTTGGCAACCATACTAACCTCCTCATTCCATGAAAGCGGCACCATAGATGACAACGGAACTACTAAAGAACCATCTACAGGAATGGGTGGAATGTCGGTCTCAGGATACATCCTAGCCGATCCGGGTCTTGGCCGACTGTACACCGTTTTACCATCAAGCGTAGCTGCACGTGTTTCAGCAGGCACTCCATCTGGAACGACTCTTAACCTCTGAATAACTGCCTGTATTGCGTATTCTAATTTCTCGGGTGGACCTCCCAAAATAACAAATGCATCATTTTTGGATGACACACCTAGCTTCTTCATGACATCATCAACTTCTTCTTTAGTAATTCCGTAGTTGGGGAGCTCATCAGAATGAAATATTCCTCCAAGACCATAGAATCTAACTAATTCTCCTAATTCTTTGCCAATTCTAATACCTGGGTATGGTTCAAATCCAATAATTCCTGCAAAACCTCTAACCCTTACCGCCTTGAATATACAAGCATCTTTTACAAGCAACTCTTTGATAAATTTCGATGAGGATTTGCTCAAAATGTCAGTTACATCCTCGACTTCTCCTACTTCAACTTCATCTAATTTTCTGTCATTCATTAATAGGTGGGAAATCATGAAAAGACTATGCTGTCTGAGCATTTCGTATTCTATTACTCTAGTTAGCTGCTCCAACCGTTGGACGCCCTTGACCTCTACTACAGACCCGTTCATGATTGAAATATTGATGTCTTGTCGGATACTACCAAGTCCTCTTGTTACCCGTTTAGTTGCTCTTAGCAACCTACCCAATGTATGGGCTATAGTCACTATCTCATTTGGTTTGCCGCCTACAGGATCAATAGCGATCTCAATTAGTGGAACACCTAATCTATCTAGTCCGTAGTTCCTGGTTAACGCATCGTCCGAAATTAGCTTTGCTGCATCTTCCTCAAGACAGATGCTCTGTACTCTGACATTTTTACCATTGACACTTAATGTTCCTCCTATCCCTACAAGAGCCGTTCGTTGGAAACCACTGGTGTTAGAACCATCTATTACAATCTTTCGCATCGTGTGTACTTCATCGACGATTTTGGATCTGAGCGTCAAACATAATATTAAAGCTGTCTTCAATGCCTCCTTGTTGATTTCGTGAGGTGGTTCCTCATCCGTTTCCACCAGGCAACTGGTATTAGATGAAGCATGGTATCTTATATTCCGAACTTTTTTGGATTCGAATAGCGCTGCAGGATCATAGTTTCCAAGTTCGCTTTGTGTTGGGCGTAGCTTACGCATGAAGCTTATTTGATAGTTGTTTACATCTGCGCAGTTGCAATTGCAAAAGAGTTTATTTTTCGTGGCAAGTTGTTGATGGATTTCAAAGCCAACTTTTAGATTGACTGCTAAAGGATCTAGTGTCAGAGTGATCCTTACAGTCTCTCGATATCTTTTAAATCTTCCTTATACGATGGGACTGACAGGAGAGATTTCGTGAGCAAGATTTTCCTGCATAAGCCTCTTTGCAGATTCTATGGTATCGGAGTTTGCCAATACCCACATAACTTTAACTATTGCAGTTTCAGGTAACATATTAGACAATGGGGTAACACCCATTTCAAGTAAGTCTCTCCCTGTATCGTATACTGTCATCCTAGTTCTTCCCCAGATACACTGAGAGGTCATCAAGACTAATATTCCAGCATCCAACGCCTTTCGCAGCTCTGAAAAGCAATCTCTACTTACATGTCCTAATCCTGTTCCTTCAATTACAATTGCCCTGTATCCAGAACTAATTATGTACGATATGAGTCCTGGGTCAAAACCGGGATAAAATTTTAGAAGGACTGCTTTAGGATCAAAATCGGGTCTGACCAAAAATGGTTTATTGTCATATCTTGATTTCTGAGTCTCTAGCTGCGATCTGCTGGGTTGTACTTTTACATCCTTACCGCTAAGGATAGCGACTGGATCAGTATCTATTGATTCAAATGCATCTCGTCTGCTTGTATGATTTTTTCTAACGCGGGTTCCAATATGGAAGGCGATTAGATCATCAGATGTACTGGCGTGCATAGCTATGTACACTCCAGTAACACCTGATTTGAGTACAAATAACGTCGCACCAAGAAGATTCAAAGCCGCATCAGATGAAGGTCTGTCAGAAGATCTCTGTGCTCCAACTAATACGATAGGAAGAGGTATGTTCTGCAAAGCAAAGCTAAGCGCGGATGCTGTATAATGCATAGTATCTGTTCCGTGAGAGATGATAATTCCTCTATATTTTTCTGATTTTAGTTTTTCAAATATTCTCCTCGCGATTAGCCCCCAGTGTCGAGGGCTTATATTCTCGCTATATTCACTCAGTAGAACTTCTGGTTCAATTATAGCATACTCTGTTAGTTCGGGAACTGACTCGTACAATTCGAAAGCGGAGAGTGCCGACTTTACACCTCCTGTTCTGTAATCTATCTTGCTCGCTATCGTCCCTCCCGTACTGATTAATGCGATTCTTGGAAGATCTGACTTATCTATTTCCCTGGCAGAGGTATGTAGAATATTTTCGAGATTTGAATCTGAGTCGCTGTTAGCGATTCCAGTTACGGCATTGTAAGTCCTAGATGACCGCTCTAGATCTGAAAGCAGATTCGCTTTGAATATAGAATTAACCTTGGAGAATTCAATCCCTATGTTATAACCACTGTTCAACTTGATAACAAGATGGTTCTTGTCAGCAGATTCATATCTCGGCATCAAAATTCCTGATAGCTCTCCGTCAACACTACTTACAAGAATTCTATCCCCTATCTGTATATTCGCATGGGCGAGCATCTCTAGTATATTATTTTTATAGCCCTCTCGATCTCTGTGCGACAAGATTGTCGTATTATAATTCAATACTGACTGTGTATATGTTTATGCTATGCTATGTGTATATGTTCATGCAACTGCCAGGATTCTGAGCACGAATAGGCAAATAACGGTCAACTTATCAAGGGATACAACGTAGTCTCCTACTGCTGGCATTACTATGACCATCTCTCCGGCACCCGATGTATGGCTACGCTACACTGAGCTACACCACACCGCAATAGAATTCGGATCAGATACTGAATCATTCAGCTATTTCTATAGTTCTTAATTGAAATAGAGCAAGAATAGCTTCCTTTACGTCAGTTTTTGTAATATGGCCAAAATCCCACGCATCTATAAACCGACGATATTTCTCTTCCAGACATCGAGCAACCTCTTGAAATTCTGCCATCTCTTCCAAGGTGTAAGGGGTCTTGTGGCCCTTTGCTATCATAATGGGGCACCTCTTGTCATCGCCTAGCGGCACATACCAAGCATTTTTTGCAAAGTCATAATCATTCGTGATAGTACTATAAATACGAATTAGCTCATCATTTGACAACCCACTCAAATCCATAAACCACGGTTTCTCCTCGAGAGCTGCAATTGGCGGAATTTCAATCCTCTTCTTAGTCTTGGTCGCTACGCCATTCTTTCTAGCAAACATCAGTGAATAATATGACAGGTAGTTATAAAAAATTTTTCTTGCCACCAACAATAGAAAAGAAGATGATATTCAGGAAGTTTAGTTAGTAGTTACAGCGGAAATATTTTACTACAGATCTACCGAAAGCCATGAAATGACTCAGTTTTTCTTGTGTATAGTGCCTTGATTCTTTCAATGCCTCTCACTTCCTTTATAACCTTCAAGGTTTCGGTAGTAACAAGCTTTTTCCAGCTTGCGTCTTTGACAATTCTAGTTCTGATTTCTGTTGAAGAAAGTTGTTCTCGTTTATATAGTCGCGGCTCGACCACTCTGATTCCCTTTTCATTGAATAGAATGATGGTAAGGGGATCATTAGAAAAAACCACTTTATATCTTGGAACAAGAAGATTAATCTGACCAGTCCAAAGAGCGTGTAAGTTTGTATCCGGAACAGGAATTACAAATATCCTTGAAATATTAATTTCGCTGTCATTATCTAGAGAGTTTTTGATCATTTCAACGCGCTCGCCTGCTGTAAATGGGTTTCTAATTTCGTGACTTTTGTCTGCACTCCCTACCACAATAACTAGCTGGTCTACCGATTTTAATGCGAACTTTATTGTGGCAAGATGACCTAAGTGGAACGGTTGGAATCTTCCGATAAACAGCCCTCTTTGCAACATACTAAAAAAAACTTACAGTAATTTAAAAGTAAATTTGTTTAACATTGATATCTTAATGCTATATAAATGAAAGAACATACTATACAAAATTCTGGTATGGAGTCCAGGTATGGATGTGTAATTTACCAAGATGTGTAGTTTATAACTAAAATTGCTCGAATGGTAAGCTAGGTCTTTGTTAAGAGTAGATGGTTCATATGGTGAAGGAGGAGGTCAAATAGTACGTACCGCAATTTCTCTTTCAGCCATTACTGGAACACCTATTGAGATCATTAATATTCGTGCGAAGCGTAACATTCCAGGATTACAAAGGCAGCATTTGGCTGCACTCAAAGCAACAGCAGAATTGTTTAGTGCAAAGGTGGACAATATGCGAATAGGCGCAGACTGGATTCGGTTTATTCCGACCCCTGATAAATTTAAAGGTGGATCTGTCAAAATTGATGTTCAGAGCGCAGGCAGCATCCCTCTGATACTCCTAACACTGATTCCTGCCGTGTCACTTTCAGGACAGAGTATACGAATACAGATAACAGGGGGTACGGATACGAGGATGAGCCCCACTATAGATTACCTGCGTTATGTCGTGGCCGGGGCCTATCGAAATATAGGCATAAAGTTCTGGATACAGATCTTGAGAAGAGGATACTACCCTAAGGGCGGAGGTAAAGTAGTTGCAGAAATTTACCCTAGCAAGATGCCAAACTCAATTAATCTCCTTACCAGAAGGCAGCTGACACCCAAGATTACAAGTGTCTGCTGTCAACTTCCAAAGCACGTAGGCGAACGCCAGATTTCTTCGGCTCTTTTAAGATTGGAAAAGAATGGTGTGCAATGCAATAGCTATTCATCATCTTTTGAAACGTCATCATCTCCAGGTTCTTCGGTACTGGTCCATTGTGAGTCAGACTTTGGTCCTTACATTGGGGGGGACTCAATAGGACAACTTGGTAAACCGGCAGAAAACGTAGGGTCAGAAGCTGCAGAAAGTTTCTTGGAAACTTACAGAGCTGATGTACCTATTGATTATTTACTTGCAGACATGTTAATAGTGCCTCTGAGCTTGATGGAAGGAAGGTCCCGATATAGAGTAGCTAAAGTGAGTGAACACCTGAAGACAAATCTTCATGTTGCTAGCCTAATTGTGGGATGTGAATACAGCATCCAACCTGCATATAATAATTATATCATAGCTGTAGGTAGAAGAGAATAATATCACCATATTTAAGGTATCTCTCCACGTCAAGTATGTATGTTTGTATGTATGCTACTTCCTAACATGACCCTTATCTAACTACCTTTTCGATAGTCGTAATCCAAGCATAAAATTCGTATGCTAAGGCTGTACACGAGCTTAGACCCATCACTACTACATATTTAGACTAAATCACCTAGCCTAATTCTAGTTTGTTATTAGTTCCGAGAGGGGAATCAAGCTGTCTGCTGCTATTAGAGGTAGTCTGGACTTCATCTAATCTCCTCTTGAGGTCACGCATATTTCTTTTTAGGTGATGTAAATCCTTTGCTATTTCATCAATCTCACTTCTGGTAGGGAGGTTCAAGGCTTGAAAACTATTTTCGGTTATTGTATGAACATACTTAACCAAATCCATCTGATCATTCGACACCTTGCTATAGACCTTCGGAAACTCTTCCGAAGTAAATAACGTCGTGAATGCATTTTCAAAAGCTTCGATCGTAACTTTTCTGTAACTCTCGAAGTCTTCCTTGGTGGTATAATTTTTAGGGGCTTTGTCTATGGATTCCTCTATGGCTTTCCTGTAGGCATTTTTCATATGGGACCAATATTCATTAAGATCAACCTGTAACTTCACTAGAGTCTGACTTATATTTAGGAGTCCCTCTACAGATTGGTCGAATTCCTTAGAAAGGGCATATAACGGTCCTATAGTAGGCAATTTAAGAAGTTCAGACCAGTTGTTAATTACTTGTGCAAGTTTATCTTGCTGTTTATCCTGTTTGTTGCTTGAAGCCAAGTGTAATCAACAAGGTAGTAATGACCACCTTTAAGGTTTTACTCTAGGTACTCTGATCTTGATAGGTATACTCGTCTATGTAAGTATATATGATATAATGCGTCAAAGCAGAGCTGATGTTTTCTAAACTTCTAGTGCCTGTAGACGGCTCTGAAAATTCAGTCCGGGCCTTAGAAGCAGCAATCTTCCTTGCTAAGAAAATAGATGCTCAAATAACGGTCCTACATGTTATGGAAGAAGCTCCCACTGTTTATATCCATCCTCAAAAAGAGTTAGAAGAACTACTGAAAAACTACAGAAAAGAGGTAGAACAGATCTTAGAAAAATGTGGAGAGATCGGGAGCAAGAATGGAGTCGAGTTGAAAACTGTTATTGCAGAAGGTGATGTAGCATCAAATATAATCCAATATGCAGAAAAGGAAATATTTGATATGATCGTAATAGGTCATAGAGGACTTGGAAGATTCAAGGGGATGGTTCTGGGAAGTGTATCTGAGAAAGTTTTGCACCGGACAAACTGTTGTGTCCTGCTGGTTAGATGAATCAGAAATCAAGAGTTAGATCTCGCCCTGCCTCTGTTTCTTATATAAAATAGCCAGTATACTTTGCCTTACCCATCATTGATAGAGTTGCCTTGTCTCTAAAGATAATTGAGCTTGCCGGTACGTATCCATCAGGTTTAACAAGATGAGGTACGCCAAGGATATCTGTGAGTATATACTCATAGCGCCATGAAAGATATTCTTCCTCAATTGTCATCAAGCTTTTCAGCGGGACATTAGATTCTGGGTATTTTTCTACAATATTCGCATTATCATACCATATAGGATATTTCTGCCAGACAGTATCTAATGGTTCAGGCCTATTTCTCGTATAAAGTATTGAGGGTTTGTATGCAATAATGATACTGAAGACAAGCATGCTCACTCCTAGAAGAAAATATCCGTATGAAGCATTCAAAACTGATCTTTCTGAAATAGACATGTATGATGCCTTATGATATGCTTCTCCCACCATCTCCGTAATGTACGATGGGTAAAGTATTCCCGCATAAGACAAGGCAAGTCCTAAGCCGCATACAGCTATGGGGACTATGCCCTTCCAAATTATAGAAATTACTACAAGAAGGAGTAGGACAATAGTGACTGTGATTATAATCTTGTGAAGATTAGACCCTGGCATGACCTGCATTGTCGTAGCGGAATAATGAAGAATGAACAGCAGGGCTATACTAATGGCTGCGTATACTAGCAGAAGTGACTGTTTTCTCTCAAACCAGGTCCAAATAGCGGATAACTGATTGGCTGACCTGTCTCGAGACAGCCTTGGAAATCCTGGAGAAACCACAATTAATAATAGAAGAATTCCTTATAAAAGATATCTTTAGTAGGATGTTGTAGTATTTTGTAGTTAACCTTAACTTGACTGTTAGAGATAAAAGATAAAATCTAAGCGAAACCATTGAGCTGAGCCCTGCATATGAGAAATGACCTAAACCTACACTAGAGTTGAAGAGATAGAATTTTAGTCTTACAACTTCTACGACTTGGGAGCGAGCCACTCAATAACTCTGTCAAGCTCATCAGATTCGATAATTACTTTTATTGCTCCTAGTGGTGATTCTTCTTTATGTTCTACAATAACTACTGCCCCCGCTTCTGCTGCTTGCTTATTAAGAAGAAACCACGTAGCATCGGCAATTTTATTATTAAGCAATGTTCTTCTCAGCACTCCTAAAGCAGCTCTCGATCTGACTTGTTTGTAAATAGTATTTAGTGATTCGCATCCTACAGATCTACCAAGAATCCTACCATGCCTGGAGTCGATATAGCAATCATATATTACATTATTAAGGGCGGAGCTTACCTTCTCAGGGGCCTCCGATGGATTTAAAGGAGTTTCTGCTCTTACTATAATTTGGATCGCTGACGGCAAATTTTCCATTTCTTGGTATCACCTACTAACTATTACTTCTGTTGTTAATCTTGGTGATCCAATCCCTAACTATTGCTAGAACCTTATGTCTTAGTTCATCCTTTGTAAGATTATTAGATACCACATCATCTGATAACGCAATGGCTTCACTGATACCTATGTCTAGCTCCCTTTTGTCTCGGATCATGAAATCGTTATTGTCCAGTGGAACATCGGTTCTTCCTCTTTTCTTAATATGCTTGTATCTAGTGCTGGGAGATGCATGAATTGCCAGGAGTTTAACATGTCCCATAGTTTTCAATAGATTGACCTCATCAACGTTCCTTATACCATCGATTACAATATCACCAGTTACACGTTCTCGTAGTACTTTTTTCAAAATTAGATGGGCTATAGCAGCTGGACCCAAGTCCTTACGTAGCCTGAGCATGAGACTGCCGAGATTTGCATCGCTCATCTCCAAGTTCTGATTTTTCGCTTCTTCTCTCACGACATCACCCATGGTTATTACAGAAAATCTCTTCTGCTGTAGCAAGGCAGCGACAGTAGACTTGCCAGCGCCAGGCATTCCTGTTATGCATATAATGAATCGGTTATTTCTAGTCATGCCTTATTTATCCCTTAATATACTGCTGCGTACTCTGCATACGTATATGACTCATAGTGAGATTATGGCTATTTTTAGATTTAGCATCGCTGCAGTTCTTAAATCAAGCCGAGCATAAGATATAAGGATCTAACTTTGGATCATATTACATAAGAATTGGTTGAGACAAAGAAGGGAAGATTGAATATAGAGATAGATGTTGATCTACCTTTGGATATTATCGAAAATGATCACAGATTCAGAGCGGTCGAAGAGGGGTTGATGCGTTGTATTTCAAAAGGTCTATATGAGGAAGGAGTTTCGTTTAAAATTAATAGTGTCAATTTCAGTATTATATAGCGGTAGTTTCGCTAGACGGATATTTTCAAGAAGCGTATTCGAGCGTTATAATTTGCAGATTAATGTGTAATAGTTTATGGTTCCATTTTTCTATTCTCCGTTTCCTGTTCCACCTTATCTTATCCATGGATCAACCTAAGTTCTTGGTTGATAAGACGCGAAATTTGTTGTCTACGACAATAACTGCGTAGTATTAAATATAGTCTAAGAGCTATTTAACCGATCCGACATACGTCTCCAAAGACCAAGGTTCTATTGTTTTCAGGGATTATGGCATTGTTTGGAATCGGTGTGAGTATTGTTATAGTAGCTGCTGGCGGAGGATTTTCAGCATCTGTTGATCCGCTATTAAATCCACCGACTACTTCGAGTTTATGGAGATTAGGAGGAAATATCAACGAGTCTAGTACACTAAACTATTCGTTAACTAGAATTGGAAGTCATAGCTCCCCTTGGAGTGGTCTGGGGGACGATATTTCACTTGTAAATTCGTCTGTCTCTATGAGATTCATACCGGATCCCAACGGCAATAACAGTTGGCGAGTAATAATCGATATAATAAATGCCACATTAGGAGCTAAAAACAGCACAGTTTCATTATCAAAGGATCAATTGACTAATGCTGGTCCCATTAGTCAAGCTTTTAGACCAGTTTACGAACTTATAGAATCTTCAATCCTAGAAATCAGAGATATAGCAGAAGGCCCAAAATTTCTAGTCGTAGGAGCGCAATGGAATTCGATTACCGGCGGCGTAACAACAGTTCCGGTAAAGATAACTGCCCAAGAAGAAATCCGAACCGCTGCTGGAACTTTCGACACTTACCTGTTGAGCTATACGATAGATTCCAAAACCAGTAGAATTTGGATAGCTCGGGATATTCCTTTACCTATTAAGGCGGAAGTTTATAATGAACGGAATCAACTCCAATACGAATATGAATTGGTCTCTTATTGGATCTGATCATAATAAAGAGCTCAAATGGCCTCAAGAAGCGCCGTGTGATAGCATATGCTTACTTGTCTTCCTTTTAGTACGATATAGTTATATCAATTAGAATTTATATGAGTATAAGGAATGTCTGAAATTACTGCCATAAAGAACAGAGGGAAGTTTGCTTCGAGAAAAGAGCAGGAGGAACTATACATTGATACAGCTGAAGCAGAACATATTGAAATGTATCTGAAAGCTATTTGGTCTATCAGCGAAAGAAAGGAAGAAGTTAAAGTTAGCTCCATCGCCAAGCTCCTCGATGTAACGCAACCGTCGGTCGTCCAAATGCTGCATAAGTTAAACAACGCTGGCTTAGTTGAATATAGAAGGGGAAAGAATGTAGTGGAGCTTACAATCGATGGCGAAAAAATTGGAAAGCAGATGATAAGAAATACTCGTTTACTAGAGGTGATGATGAAAGATGCTTTGAAATTAGAAATAGATGAAGAAATGGTATGTGGGATAGAGCACCACATGAAGCAGAAATTTACTGACGCCCTTTGCACGCTACTCAAACATCCAAGAAAATGCCCTCACGGTCATGACATACCTTATGGTCAATGCTGTAGATAATAACCCCATTACCTATTATCGAGTTAAGGACCTTCTGAAATGATCTAGAAATTAGCAGAGATTTGAGTCTATTTATCACTTAACCTAATACTAAATATCCATATGATAAACCCTACTACAATGGGCAAGACCAATCAACAGGCAGACATTTTAATTCAACCGTACATTATGGACCTACAAGATGACATATATCTATGTCACAAGTTAAATGGAGTCAACTTTTATTATCTTGAGTCATTGATATATTGAACTAAGACGCTTAATAGAATACGGACACCGAATAAAATCTGTGAAAGACAAGAGAA
>CAYTQD010000025.1:541-18884 GCA_964439995.1 uncultured Nitrososphaeraceae archaeon | reverse complement strand
TGTCTTCAACCACGAATTGTATGCAGGTAGTATAAGTAACTCCATATTTTTAAAACTACTTCCTCTAATGTCAATAAGCATCATTACGTTTCTTTGCCAAACTAGTAATAGTATCTTGGAACATGATAAAAACACAAATAATAGTCTGTATTTTAACTCAACTGCGCCTGACATCCCATGCTACAGAAGCCGTGCATTAAATGCCATAGTGGAACGAGCGTATACAAAAGACCATACTCTGGCGAGACCCTTTGCAAGAAATGCTTCCTGGGCTCTATAGAATGTAAAACAAGAAAAACCATAAGCAAATTCTCGATGCTTAAGCATGACGACAGAGTTGCAGTTGCCGTTTCTGGTGGCAAAGACAGTTTATCCTTGATATATATCCTGAAAAAAAGTTTTGAGCTAGGACACCGCCCGACGCCTATCGCCATAACAGTAGATGAAGGTATCAAGGGCTACCGCGATGAGTCCTTAGAAATTGTGAGGAAGTTTTGTTCTAGTCTTGGGATCAAAAATAAAATAGTAAACTACAAAGAGCTTTTTGGACACGATATGGACAATGCGATCCTGCAAAGACCTTCAACCAAGATGTCATCCTGTTCCATATGTGGAACATTTCGAAGAAGAGCAATTGACCTTGCCGCAGAGAGTGTGGGTGCAAACGTCGTGGCGACGGGCCATAATTTGGATGATTTGCTACAAACTTTCGTAATGAATATGATGGCAGGTGACGTGCAAAGGATAGGCTGGACGAGTCCCCAGTCATCTACAAGTAAGTCGGTTGCTTTAAAGAAAATAAAACCTTTCTGCGAAATATATGAGCAGGAGATTGTATTTTACGCGTTAATGCGAGGGATCCCCTTTCAGGCTGAAGATTGTCCTTACGCTGACGAAAGCATCCGGACACATATACGAGAGTTCATTAATATAATCGAAGGAGAACGGCCAGGGATCAAGTACAATCTTTACAACTCTGTACTAAAAATTTCGAACAATTTGAATGCAGCTACAAACCACGTCCACTTAAGGTGTGCAAGATGCGGAAGGATGTCTTCCTCTCAGATCTGCTCGGTGTGTAAAACGGTATCAATTCTGGGGGGCTAGATGATAATAAAATTATTCTTGATTAGTCTATACTTCGTCTCACCTCACCAAGGCAGAAACAAGCAACAAGAAAGACAAATTTAGCAACACATCCGTAAAAGGTTGGACTAATGAGAATGGAGTAGAATAATAGGACTACAAAAAACAGGACGTCTATATCTAGTAAACCTAAAGGACCATACTTTCGATACGTAAAACTGAAGCACCATTTCTTAGGGAATTAATTTTCGAAAAAAGAAGGGTTCTCACCCTACGTAGTTCTTAAATACTTTTCCTGTACGAAGATAGCGGTTTGACCCGAGAAGATCTGAAGGTGGTTTGGTTTTGTGATGACTGTGGATCGAGTTTTTTCTTCAGCTCTGACGTATTGGACCATCGGATGCTAAACAGACACTGTCGGATATCGAAATATCCTATCCAGTCAGGTGGACCTCCAAGAGAGCCTTCAAGATAGAGTGGGGCTAGAGGATTTTGATTCTTTCTTGCTCACACCAAATCACTTGACTACACGACTGTGATGTTTAGGGGGTACCAACACTGTTGACGTGATATATTTGCCACTCTAATTTAGTCGTCTTAATAGTTAAGACAGGTAATTAAAGATCCTATAAAAAAAAATCAGAACAGTTTCTACCGTCTGTTGAAGCTGTGCTTCAAACGAAGACAAAATCATCAATGATACTATAAGTGCAGCTATACCTATAATTCCACCTATCTTCAGTTTTTCATTCCGTGTAATATTTTCACGATATCGTCGCATTAGTTTACTCTCCATAATATATATGAACTTGATGTCGACTTTCTATAAGGAAGGCCTTTTTTATTAGTTTCGATTACTCGATAATTTACTCTTTACAGCTGTATATGGTCCAGAACCTTGGAATTACCTTTAAAGGGGCAATAGCCCCTGCTACAACTTGTTGGGGTTATTCACAATATTTTCGCCGAGGATGACTTGAAATAGTAGAAAGGAGTGTTTCACATTTTGTATGATAAATGATTCTCAGGGAGAACAGTTAGTAAGAACTGCAAGAGAGGCAGTGGAATCCTATCTTGGACAGCAGACTGTGCTCCCTTCGGTCGGGAATAGAACTGCAGCTTCAGACAAGATGGGGGTCTTCGTTACTATAATTAGCTGGAATGAACATGGAGGGGGAGGTTTGCGAGGTTGTATTGGCTTCCCGCTTCCTGAGAAGGCTCTATATCCTTCTGTGGTTGAGGCGGCGATATCAGCCGCCACATGCGATCCGAGGTTCCCCCCTTTGGCTAAAACGGAACTGCCTAGGATAATTTTCGAGTTGAGCTTTCTTACCCAGCCACAGCTAGTCCAGGTGGCAGACCCTGCTGAGTTCTATGACCACATAAAGATAGGCAGAGACGGTTTGATACTGACATGCAGGAAGGGATCGGGGCTATTGCTTCCTCAAGTTGCTAAGGAGTTTGGCTGGGACATTGAAGAGTATCTCCTGAACTTGTGTCAGAAAGCAGGAACTACGCCTGATGCCTGGGTACTGCCGGACTCGAAGTTGTACAAGTTCGAAGCCCAAATTTATAGAGAATCCGAACCAAAAGGGAAGGTGTTCAGATTGAAGTAAGTGTTAAGCCAGAATTCTTAATAATTTAGGCTAGCTAAGTAGATTTATTCTACGCTTTGGTAGTAAAATTCGATCCTGTTGAGGCCAAACCCTTTGACCCGTCTGATTTTACCCTGTTTGGTCAGATGCAAAATGGCGTAATGGGCTTCGTATTTACTTCCCAAATCTCGTTCAATGTCTTTTGCCGTGATCTTTCCACTTCGCGTCTTAATGATTGAGTACACGGACTCTATCATCTTTTGCTTAGACGACCTACTGAGTTGGATGCTATTTGCAGACATGTAGTTTGTTATATAAGAATTAATCGGGACTAAAAATAATTTAGTTTATTATTTTTTACCACTTTAAGAGATAAAAATACCTTAAGAGAGGAAATATAGACAAATTGCTTTGCTTTACCTCGTTCATCACGATTAAGTCAGGGCAATAGGAAAGATAGTTACTTGACAACCATCACAGGACACCCTGCGTAAGTAACTACGGCCGATGCAACGCTTCCAAGCAATAGCTTTTTTAGTCCAGATTTGCCCCTAGTACCTACTACTATCAAGTCCGCGTGCTGCTCTTCAGCGTATTCTATAATAGCTGCTTCTACTGACAATTGGGTCTCGACAATCTCTGTCTCAAGCGATATTCCCTGGTTTACAGCTTTTTCGCGAACTCTATCCAGCATTGTTCTCAATTCTGAAACGTCTTCTCTATCATGTTTCGCTTCACTCTCACGAGTCATCAAGCCGTACGAGGAAAGGGGATTGCGGACAACTGTCATCACTACAAGCTTGCACCCTTGCTTGGACGCTATTATGAATGCATAATCTAAGGCATCCATTGATGGCTCTGAACCATCTATAGCGACCATAATTTTCGACAACGCTGCTTTGACTCTAGTAGGAATTGACAATGTGGATATCTGTATTTTGATCGAATACGATATAAAAATTGATGTTGACTTTCTGTTATGCTGTCATCGAAACTACTTTCAGATGCACTCAAATACGAACAGGAATTGTTCGGTGCGTATCGGGCCCTGTCGCCCGTCTGCGGCTGAAATAGACAGGATATAGTCTAGGCAACCTCCCTTCTACCTTATCTTATCCGTGGTGTGTTCTAGACTATGCCATGCTTGACATGGTTGAAGTTGTCTTGCTGGGAACAATCGATTGTAAAGTCATCAATATACTATGAGTTCATCCGCAGATTTTGTTGTTATGGAAACATATTTCCCAATATGAATCAGACGGGGCTGCTGATATAAACAAGAAATAAACCTGTCGCTTTTTTTCTAGATGCAGTATAAACATGCTCTTCATATCGTCACCTGATTTATTGTTCGATCTACACAATTGCAGGTTGACTGGTCCTGGAAAGATTGTTATACTAGAAGCTTACAGAAGCATTCCACAATATGACTGAAGATGTAAGTCACATTAGTCAGCAGGTCAACGAACTTGATATAATGATAGAAGCTATTAACCAAAAGATTTTAGAAATTATAGAAAAGATCAAGGAGAAATACGTTCTGTCGAGTGCGATGATGTCAACTCACCAAAATTACCTGCTTAGCGGAATACAAAGCAGCCCCAGCCCAAAGAACTATATTATAACCAACAGAGGAATAGAGGTTGTTGGAGAACAGGAAATTACCCCTATTCCTACGTTTTTGGATGCAGTTATCCAATTTGCAAATGAACCCAACCGGAAGATCATGATCCTAAAGGAGCTGCTCAAACACTTACAAAAGATTAATGAGATGAATCCATGAACAACCTTAACCTGCATTGAATCCATAAACTATACTGATTGACATTTCTTCAACGACTTGGTTATTTATTATTCAACGACAATAGCTTGTTAAAATCGATTCCTTTACAGCTTAATGAGCGTCTACCAACCTCTATAGAGAGCTATCAGATTTGCCTTGACCGACAATCTTTCAATCATAATAATTTATGATAACGAATCCAGGTTACAATTTGAGTGTGAAATTTCGAGTGAATTTGAAACTATAGTTTAGTACCGATATCTAAACAGATACTCTCTTGAACATTTCTTATATCAATGAACAATTATACTAGAGTCAGACATGAAGAACATAATAGTTGGCTTTTTATTTTTTCTATTAATAGCAGCTATCTCAGCTGTAGCTTATACCAACAATGCTTACTCTCAACAATCTCCTCACCAAGGGGGGGGAATATTTGGATCAGATCAACAGCCATTAGAAGTTCAGCAACCATTGGAAGATCAACAGCCATTAGAAGGACTAGAAGATAAAATCCTTAACAGTCAAGCAAAATCCGTGGTACAGGCTCCAATCGAAGAGCAAGAACCACCGTTCATTCTACCATTTGATTCTGGGCAGGCCATCAATGATACATAGCAGAAATAATGCCAGCCTTAGATCTCATTTAGAATGACAAAATTCTGGAAAAGAAAAGACCTTCGTAATCTTTCGTGATTAACCGATGTCCAAAAGGTGCATCAGTCACAGCGCATCCTAAATTGTAATAGAAGAAATCCTCAGTATATATACCCATAGAAAGAATTCACCGTATCCAAATTACACAAAAAAGTCAGGGCAATTTAACTAATAAGGATTAATGATGATGCAGATTCATGAGAACACATGATGGTCTTATGGTCTCCCAAGAGTTCTTCTCACAGATCTTTAGATTTAGCCGCAAATGTTAAGAATTGTATCATTTTCATATTTGGCTACTTACCAAAGGGCTTCATCATTATGGGGATCAAGAAATCAATAACAGAGTTACCAGCTATTTTTGCCTGGAGCGCAGAGTTGACTAAATGGCATATCATAGCCGCATTAACGAAAGCAGGTGAACTAGCAAGAGTTGGAAGAATACGGAATGAGACCCGAATGGATTTAATCCGTATCAGTGCTAGACTTCAGACCAGCAGCCTAGGAATATCATTAGCAATACTCAATCTCTGCAAAATTACACGTATGCAGCTAACAGGGACTAATGCCGTATCGATACCGGCTCTACTGAAGAAGGTAGCTCCTTTAAAAATAAGTGAGAACCTTCCAACGCATGATGATGGCTCTCAACAAGATCAGCTCCCCGAGATAGAGATCGCTCATTTCGACCTAAAGACCGACCCTAAATTGGAACGATATTCAGATAAGACACTGACAAATGAGTCGAAAAGGATAAACCTCTCTGAAATATTTAAAGAAGAGAATGTGGAAGATGAACTTGTTCACACGTAAACTTACGTCGGCAAGTAAATTTTGAACGAGCTCAGATTCCTTTATTATTTGTGTTTTTTTCGATTATGCTCTTCCAGCTCTGCAAGCGAGTTAAATGTTGTATTACCGCCACACTTTTCACATCGGTATTGTGTACCCGTAGAGGAGGACATGTATCATTTCTATTAACCACCTACAATTTAAAGACTACTATGATTAATTGATACGGTACAAATTTTCATTGAAAAGCAGGTTATAAGGAATAGCCCATCTTCTGTACCCTGTTATAGTAACAAGATAGGAGCGCCCCAGATGAGGTGAACTGTCGGTAAACAAAAGTCATGAAATACGCCTACCCCAAAGGACTATCTATCTATAAGCTGTGGTTAGCGTTAGATTATGCGAGTAACCTCAAATAGAAAACGCTATAAGCCTTAGCTCTCTAGGTACACTTGTGAAAAAATTAATGGTCCTGAGCATCTTCTTAGCGCTCAGTTTTATCTTGTTGCAGCATAGTCCAAGTTACTTCGCGTATGCGCAAGGGTTGGAAGATGCGAATCTTTCCCTCAACACTATATTCAATAATGTGGAGAACTCCGTAGTGCAGATAACTACGACTGTTCCACCTGTAAACATCTTAAACCCGTCCCAGGAGGAAAATAGGACTGCACTAGGTTCAGGATTTGTGTTTGATGGAAAAGGGCACATAGTCACAAATAATCATGTGGTCGCCAATGCTGAAGTAGTCGATGTGACGTTTATCGATGGCAGTAGGTATTCTGCGAATGTCACAGGGAGAGACTTTTACAGTGATCTAGCAGTTCTCCGGATTATCGAGAATTACACTGCTGGTGAATTGCCCCCACCACTAGTTTTAGGCAACTCATCTGCATTAAATGTAGGAGATCAAGTCGTGGCTATAGGTAATCCTTTTGGCTTGGAAGGCTCGATGACAACCGGCATAGTAAGTCAGACGGGAAGATTGTTACCCTTGGAAGAAATAGGATTTTCCATTCCGAACGCAATACAAACCGACGCTCTGATAAATCCTGGAAATTCCGGCGGACCCTTACTAAACATGAATGCCGAAATGATAGGGGTTAATACTGCAGGTATTTTTCCGGGTAACATAGGATTTGCTGTGCCATCTGAGGCAGTTTCACGCATAATCCCAGTTCTAATCAGAGAGGGAAATTACACTCATCCTTGGCTAGGAATGACTGGGGCAACCCTGAATTCCGAAATTGCAGAAAGAGAAGGATTAGATAGGAATTTTACGGGCATAGTAGTTGATGCTGTTGTAAAAGATGGTCCAGCAGACAAGGCCGGCATAAACGGATCCACAACTGACCAATATGGGGAAAAGCAAGGTGGAGATATAATTATTTCTGTTGATGAAAAAAATGTAGGGCAGATGGAAGACTTGATCTCCTATCTCGAAACCCAAAAAACTGTGAGCGAGAACTTGACGTTGACTTTGTTTAGAGATGGAAGGATAATAGATAAAGAAGTAACTGTGGGAGAACGACCTTCCCCTATTCCATATCTAACTAATACGCCCCAACCGTAGACTTGGTAATCGGATTTCTAGTCCTCCCTATCAGCCAGATAAATCTCCTTTTTTCTATTTGCGCTAAAATCTTTATTGAGATACCAATTTTTCTGACAAATTGCACATCTAATCGATTTTTGGTCATGTGAAAACTCTAACTTGAAGTGGCTGCACCTAACCTGATATTGATACTTCAAAGCTTCCATTTCCTTTATTGCGCTAATATGTCTAACGGAATTTTCAGTCAATATGCCGTATACCCTAAAGAGATATTTATTTTTGTTTAGGAGTCATTTCTATGCTAGAAGAGATAATACTAAGTATAAGGGATTAAATTGAACTTACCAACCAACATATTACTATAAAATGCGCAAATGCCCGTTCTGTGGAAGGATAAGGTTCTACTCGTTAAATTTTCTCTTTTCAGACTCCATATGTAACGAGTGCTACTTGGTAGCAAAGGAAAAAGCAGAACAGAAAAAGGCTGCAACGCGATAGTCCTCTGGCCAATGGCCATTTCTTCGAAACTTGGCGACAAATTTGTTTATGGTTGTTTTGTTCCGCATGATATACAAAATTTTGAACTTGATCTAAGTTTAGAACCGCATTCAATACAGAACCGAGCCTCATTAGGGCTGTAGCTTTGCCCGTTCAATGTAGGCGGCTGGAAACCACCTACGTCATCTGAAAAATCTCTAAACATATCTGTTACTGCCCCACTAGGTTCAAACCTATCCGTAACATCAGGCATGTACTCCTTAGTACCGCTTCCTTTATCTTGAAGATAAGTAATTAAACGTGGCACTTGTTGTCCCTTTTCATTAGGACTTTCGATTTGTTCACCTAACCATAGGGCGAACTTTTTTAGAGTCATCTCTGGAGTTGAAAATGTAAGCGAATGAGTAGACATGTAGTCTTCAGTAGCCGTTCTCCCATTGAATATTTTCATCAGGGAGTTATTTGCTTTCTATCGCTTTTAATTATTGCGACTTACCACATCTGCTACAGAATTTCGCTTGACTTGGGATGGTCGAGCCACAAACAATACAATTCTTCGTTGAATGTTCCTTTGATTTAGCGTCTACCATTCTTGGTCTCTTAACCTCTATATCCACTGGTTTGAGCCTTGGCTCCTGAGAATCTGTCTGTTGTGGAGTGGGAAGAGTGTATTCTTGCGAGCTAGGCCCCGAACCTACAGTTCCGCCTGTTCCAACAAACCCCCCTATTCCAAAACCTGATTGCTGAGGGGTGCCAGAGTAGGCTGTTCCTCCAGTAGAATTTTTTATGGAGGTGCCTTTTTCAGCCGCAGATTTCAGCTCTAGTATAACTCGAATAGCAAGAAAATTCACTGCAGAGGACGCGATCATGTACTCACCTATTTTTGTGAAAAAGTCTCTTTCGTTTATTTTGCCTTGCTTAAATAATTGAGTATCATCAATAAATGATTCATACTTCTCTTGGGTGTCGTTAACTAGTTGTCTCAATTTCTCAGTCAGCGCACCAAGGGCATCTACACCAAAGGACATGCTAACCATCTAAATTGCAGCTGATGGAGGTTAATAAAAGTTTGAAGATAGGATATCGAATCAAACTACAAACAACCTATTTATAGCGAACACCTTAAGCTGACTCGAATAGATAAGGAGGGATTGTCTAGACTGGTAAGGATACCTGCCTTACACGCAGGTGGTCATGGGTTCGAATCCCATTCCCTCCATTCTGGATGACTGGATCTTATTGATTAACTTATTGAGTAGAAGGAGATCGAACACTATTCAAAAGCTTTTTTAGTGATCAGATTCAGGTTTTTTTCAAACCACAATTTTAACCAATACCAATATTCAAATATCCATGTGACAGCCGATACAAATAATCTTATTTGATTCAGGGTTTACATCCGCTATCTGAACTCTGCCGCAAGTAGGACATATGATCGAGATCGACGGAGTCGCCAAGGTTTACTTATACGAGAAATCAATACTTAGACATTATGCTTAACTTAACTATAGGTTTGTAGTAAGAAAAAGTTAGCTAAAGCATCAGAGTACCGAATTGATAAGAAGATTTCCTGGTCTTGTCATCTGGTAGAAACTACTAAGAATAATTGTTGTCTATCGGATAAGGGCGTTACGGACATTCACTTGCCTATGCTGCTGGAATGCACGAAAATTCGGTGTCCCAACTAGTATTAATAATATCGGTCTGCCCGGCCAAACAGGCCGCCAATACTTGCAAAACCTCAATGTGGAGGATCCGCCGGACTAGTCCTAGATAACCAATTGTTTCAAAAGTAGAGGTAGCCAGCTAGTACCAATATAGACAGAGAGCCCCCTCTCAAGCCTCACGAGATCTACCACGTAGACGTGCCAGCATGGATATGCTGCCTTAGGATTGCTCCCTCCCGGACCTCATCCATTTCGACAATTTGCAGTCAAGACAGCGCCTTCACGCTGTTTGCTGTTCATAACCATCCAACACGGCATGATTTCATTTCAGTTAGGCAAGCAGGTATTCCCCATCTATAGATTTACCTAGCCGTTGCTGATCCCAGCATAAAGCCGATTTCTGGTAAAGGGGTACGGCTAGCACCCCAATCCTCCCTA
Source organism: uncultured Nitrososphaeraceae archaeon (assembly GCA_964439995.1). Lineage (GTDB taxonomy): Archaea > Thermoproteota > Nitrososphaeria > Nitrososphaerales > Nitrososphaeraceae > TH5893. The sequence continues at coordinate 8,816 of CAYTQD010000025.1, read as the reverse complement.
CCTCCACTGAGCAATACGTTGTCTTCAGATATAATATTATCTAGATTAGGTGCCGCATAAGCCCAATTTTGAGTTGGATTTTCACATGATGCATTATCATGTGGGTTTTGTAGAAGCCACATCAGGGTGATTATATTTTAAGTGGAGCTGTAAATCCTCCTTGTTATAGCAGATTCGACCGCAGACGTGGCATTTGCTTTTTTCATATGACATCTTAGTATAGGTAGTAAAGTCTGGCTTGCCTATCTTTAGTCCGCGAATAAAGTCCTTTAATCCCATAAGATACACCTCCTCATATCAAGCATATCCCTCAAACTGATATTAGTACAGTGTATTATAAAAGGTTTGAACTATTATTTTACAACGAGCACCGGACAGGGGGCATGGGTAACCACCTTCGCCGCAACACTTCCAAGGAGTACTTTTGAAAACCCCGACCTACCCCTAGAACCGACAACTATAAGACCAATGTTGTGAGATTCAGCGTACTCTAATATCGCCCTTTCTGCAGATGTTATTCCTTCGATAATCTCTGTTCTAAACGAAAAGTTATTACCCCCGACCTTCAGCCGGAGGTTTTCCATCCATTGTTTTGCCTCGTTTCGTTCTTGCGCTAATTCCCTTAATCCATAAGTAGGAGCGGCGATAAAAGTTGAAAGAAAACCTCGAGGTTTCGAGACGTCAAGTACAGTCAAAGCAATTAATTCATTTTTTTTACCTTGAGAATGTTCGCTCTGTTCTGGAACTTTCTCAGCAATTTCCAACGCGAACTCGGCAGCCTTAATCGAGGGTGGGGAGCCGTCTATTCCTACCAAAATTCTAGAAAAGCTGCATACCTCTTGCTGGCTATTCACCAAGTTAGTTAATAGTATATACTTAATAATTGTATAATAGCTCCGACCGAGACATTCAGGAACCCAATTATGTCGACCTTTAAATTGCTATGAGATTCCTAGTTCGATAATGCAGGCAATAAAGAGGTACAATTTCTAGTGCACGTAGAAACGGTACATCTACGTCGAGAATCTACGAGGAACTGACTGTGCTTGATTACAACTATTGTTTATAATAGGCATACAAATACCTTGACGTCGCATCACAACTATCAAGTCTCTATTTTTCGTATAGCCCCTCTAATGGAAACTATACCAACATTATTAATGATTTTTAACGCTAAATAGACATCGATCGATAATAGCAATACTGTAGGGATTATTCCCCAGTTACATAAAATGTAAAGATCGTATGAACATGGAGCAAGACCATAGCTAATGTAATGCCAACTAGTATGAAGCCACTGTTCTGCATTTATATTGCCAACGTAGTCCTCCATAAGAGCCTTGAAATGCAGTATTACTGGAGAGTAATTCGGATTCCATGCAATCACATCCAATGAATTAGGGACAGAAGCTAAACCTTCTTTGTTCCATGCATAAAAAGTGCCATATGGAGACCAAACTAGTATGCCAGGCAGATTAACGATGAAACCTGTGATACAGAGCACTAACAATGCTCCGCGGGATAATAACCTGCTCCGTTTAAAATGTGCTAGCAGTGTTCCGAGGGCCAACGTGATGAATGGCAAGACGGGTACAAGATATCTTGGCCCCCACGCTAACGCTCCGCTCCAAAATCGAGATTCGGTATCATCTAGAGTTCCAAAATACAGCCAGTGGACTGCAATAATGTAGATGATCAGAAAGAATAACCCTCTATTTTCTCCATACATATACCGGAGTGCTAGCGGAAGCAATATTACAATAGGAAAATAGATGATCAATCCCTTCCCAGGACTAGCCAATAGTCCAAGCAAGCCGGTCGACCCTCCGTATGTGTTGTATGATAATGTCCCATAATAATTGCCATAACCAAACTCTGTGAATGAACCAAACCTCAAATAGTTAACCAGCCCCATAAAAAATAATACGATAGAAACAGCTAACAAGAAAGAAACCAGGCTCTTCTTGTTATGCCGCATTGAAAGAAGGGAATATGCTACAAATCCAGGGATAACGATAACACTTGTCGGGTGAGCAATTACTGATAAGCCCAGAAACAGGCCTCCTAAGCTAGCAAAGATCAATGATCTTTTTTTGTTAGCGATTTGTAACGCATCATAACTTCTAGTATAATTGCATATGAACGAAGGATGAAAGTGTAATGATTTAAAAATAAAAAATGCTGCCGTTATGAAAAGAAGTGACTGCAAAGGCTGTGGAAAAAATGATGTATTATACGGTAGGATGAATGAGCAGCCGGTAAATATTAGGCCTAGCAGGAAGGCTATTTTTTTAGAACTATAAAGCTCTAGCGAGAGACAGAATACGACTAACGACGTAAGGGCGATTATGAATGAATTAACAAGAAAGGGAATTAGAAGTATTGGAGCCAGAGAAGTAACCACTGCTGCATAGTAAAAAGGAACAGAGATTGCAGGTAATAGAAGGCTACGGGTTGAATAGACAGGTTCAAGAGGCATGGATTGTTCTACCCACTCTGCATACCTCCCTGTCACAATCATATTGTATTGGACTTCATATCCTACCATTGAACGAGGGGGATCCGCTGGGTTACTGTTAGATACCGTAGGAATATCGGGATGTAACTTGGCAGTCTGTTTCGTAGCCATGCTTTCGGCCAAAAGAAATGTTACCATTCCATCCCAGACATCAGTGTGGCCTCCAGTAGATGCAAGGTTAATTATAAGAAAAAAGAAAAACACAAGAAAAATCGTGCTCTTTTTAGTAGCAATATAATGCATAAATTATTTGGTGGTTTATGAATTGAAATTGTGAATAATAAATTCTTTATGGTTAAAAGTGCGTGAACTCCAAATCACCATAATATCAGTTTGAAAGAGGGAAAAGAGTATTCGTAAAGACCTGACTCATAATGGTTGTTGTAGATTCACCTAATTCGTCTTTGATTTTTCCAATGAGTCCTTGATTCTTGCAAAGCTAGGTTTTAGAAATAAAGGTTTTACCCCATCTCCCTTAATTATAAGAATTGACAAAATGCCTAGAGCTCCCGACAGCAGCAAAACAGGAACAATGCCGAATTTACAATATAGATAGATGTCGTAGGAACACGGAACAAGGCCGTATGTTACATAGTGCCAGCGTGTCTCATTATAAAGCTCCATCCATATATCTGGAACATAGTCCTCTGCCAAGATTTTCATGTTTAGAACAACTGGAGAATAGTTTAGATCCCATGTCTGTAGGTCCCAGGCTCTGTCTGCTCCATACGTCCCAATCTGACCTCTATCCCAGGTATATAGATAATAATAATAAATCCAAACAAGTGTGCCGGATAAATTTATCACAAAGCCAGTCAGGCACAGTATTATTATTATTGATACCTTAATTAGAGATATCTCATGTTTCTTATTCCATAGGTGTTTGAATAGATATCCAAATGCTATTGTAATAAACGGTAATGTAGATATTAGATACCTAGGTCCCCATACTATCCCCCCACTCCAAGAGATCGGCTCCAAATAAGATAACGTACCAAAATATAACCAATTCACAAAAATGATATAGGTTATTAGGAACAATAGACTCTTATCCCTCCTGTACATGTATTTGAATGCAAGGGGAAGCAAAATTACAAGCGGAAAAAAGATAATTAATCCAGCACCTGGGCTTACCCACAATCCTACTAATCCTATCCACCCCAGATTAGATGACAATACTGAGGCATATCTGTTGTAGCCAAACTCAGTTAGTGAGCCAAATCTAGCATAATTGAGTAATAAAGTAGCCAGTAGCATAATAGTCAATGCCATGACGAAAAAAAACATTCTTCTTTTACTTCTTTTCATACAAAAAAAAGAAAACACCAGAAAACCCGGGATAGCAATAATACTCGTAGGGTGTGCTAATAGCGACAAGCCAAGAAACAGGCCTCCCAAGACTGCAAAGTAAGTTCCCCTCCTCTTGATAGTTATGATAGCACTCTGACTGCTACTCTGGGCAGCGGCAGAATAATAGTTACAGAGAGATGAAGAATCAAGATGTCGCGACTTGTAAATGAAATAAGCAGAGGACACTAAGAATAGCGCTTGTAGAGGCTGCGGAAACAGCGTTGTGCTATAGGGTAAGATAAAGGAACATACGGTAAATATAATTCCAAGCAGTAAAGCTATCCTTTTAGCACCATATAGCTCTAATGAGAAAAGGAAAACTATCAAAGCGGTTAGGGCAATTATCAGCGGATTTACAAACGCTACCATAAGTACTGGGGATATCGAAAGATAATATGCCACATAATAGAAAGGGACGGATATAACGGCTAATATTAACGGCCTGTTAGTGTAGTGTGGTCCATACGATTTCATTTGTGCCTCATCATACTGTCCATATAATGTTGATATGCCTGGAGTATCAGGATGCAGCTTCGCAGAATTTTTTAATGCCATGCTTTCAGCAACAAGAAATGTCACTACCCCATCGCTCCAATCAAGATGGCCGCCGCTTGATAATATGTTGATTATTAAAAAGAAAGCAAAAACAAAAAAGAGTAATTTTTTGCCTGGGGCAAAATGCATCAACTGGTTAGCCTTTGCTCTACCTTTAATAAAATGCTTTAGGAACCATTAGTTTGTTGATATATTAAGTGGCCATTATGATTTATTAACGCATAATTGGGATTATGTCTTTTATAATCACAGGAGTCGGTTCAGTCCAGCCTAACCTTGTTTCTCTACTATAGTAAAAGGATCATTAATATTTCCTTTATTGCATAGTATTTTTTCAATACTTGCAACTAGAACAATTCATTTTCATAGGACTCGTTTTAACCTTTACATTCATGTCAACTGCTTCGCCGATAGCTAAAGCAGGAGCTGAACCGACTGTTGCTGATAATGATCTGAAAGTCGAAGTAGTGGCCGAGGGATTTGAATTTCCCTCGAATATCGCCTTTCTTGGATCAAACGACATAATTGTGTTGGAGAAGGATACTGGCAAAGTAAGAAGGGTAGTAAACGGGGTAATGCTGGAAAATCCAATGTTGGACGTAAATGTAGCTAACAAGAAATACGAAAGAGGGCTGCTTGGAGTTGCTGTTGACATTAGTAGGAATGATAGCAGGCCTAATCATGTTTTCCTGTATTTTACCGAATCCAGGACGTCAGATGGAGATGACAATTGTCCATGGAACGATTATTGTTATCCAGGAAATGAACCATTAGGAAATCGGCTGTATAGATATAACTTAGATGAGACAAATGGTAGACTAGTAAATCCGAAGCTCTTACTAGACCTGCCGGCGACACCGGGACCAGCTCACAATGGAGGGGTCTTACTGATTGGCCCTGACAATAATCTGTATGTTGTAGTTGGCGACCTACTTGGAGACCGTAATGCAACTTCACATACAATGGCTCAGAATTTTCAAAACGGATCATATCCAGATGGAAGAGCTGGTATACTCCGAGTAACTATGGATGGTGAAACTGTAGGAAATGGCCTGTTAGGTAAGGAAGATCATCTAAACAAATACTACGCTTATGGAATACGGAATAGCTTTGGCATGGATTTTGATGCTCTGACTGGAAACTTATGGGATACCGAAAACGGCCCGACCTATGGCGATGAGATCAATCTTGTAAAACCAGGATTCAACAGTGGATGGTTATCAGTTCAGGGCATTTGGAAGCCTGTAAAAATACGTGACAGTCATCATGTACTTTTTCCATCACCATTGCGCGATTTCGTTCCCGGGGAAGTTATGCTAAACCCAGATAGCCGTTCATTGGTCAATTTTAGCGGCTATGGGACGTACGCCAGTCCCAAATTCATATGGTATGAACCTATCGCCCCTACTGCACTTAGATTTATCAATTCAGATAAATTGGGAGAAAAATACAAGAATGATATGTTCATTGGCGATATCAACGGGAATATTTATCACTTCGACTTGACAAGAAACAGGACTGAGCTCAGTCTTCATGGTTCTCTTACGGACAAGATAGCAGATAATACAGATGAGAACCAAGCAATAAAATTTGGAGAGGGTTTTGGTAGCCCTCTTCGTGGCATTACTGATATAGAGGTTGGACCTGATGGTAATCTGTATATTGTCTCATACGAGGGGTCCATATTTAGAATAGTGAATCGGGATAATACACAATAGGAGTGATCTTGGCATATACACACGCCTTAGAACAAGAATTTCCACAATTTCACATCTTGGCGGAATCATCATTCAATGCTATTATTCTACCATAGAGGATTCGTACACCCTGTTACTTACCGGCTAATCTATAGACTAATTTGCTGCTCCAAACCACAAACTAAACCTTCTTCGACCATACCCAAGCAGTATCCATCACCAGGTTCCCAAAGAACCTTCTTATTGTATCATTTTTTAACCCAGTTCCCTTTTCACATTTCCTATACTCAATACGAAAGGAATTGTTACTTACTTTAGATATGACTTCATCAAAAGTAAAATGATGAGGATGCGGAGGATCTAGTTTATTTAAAATCCCTTGTAACGGTCTATATATCTCCCTAAGAGTGTAAATCCACAGTAGGAAATCACCATTATCCCGCAGAACCCTGCGTATTTCCTGGATAACCCTTTCAGGATTAATTGAGTGGTCCAAGGCGTTGAAACTAATGACTACATCAAAGGAATCGTCATCGAATGGAAGTTCTTCACCAATACCCCTTCTAACTAATGTTCTTTTCCAATTTTCTTCTATAAGATTATTGAGATCCATAGGCTCTAAACCTATTCTATACTTTGCAGTGTCTATTTCGAAGATGATGCCGCTTGGACCACAACCAATCTCTAAAACATCCTTATTTAGAAAAAAATTATAATCGAGACCAAAACCTTGTTTAAGAATTCCATGCCAGTATAATTTTCGATTCTCATTTAGCCAAGTTTCTTTGGTCGAACGCCAATACTTCTTCTCTGCCTCTTGAGCCTTATTCCACCGGCTGCGAATCACAAAATAGTTGGGTAATATTGTGGAATATATTCATATAGGCTAGCAGGTTATTATACATGATTAGGGATATCCGGTTATTAGGGTAGGAAAATTGGTTAGAATGATAGAAAGCCATTATCTATGCCCTTCATGTTGATCGCTGCAATAAAGATAGCAGGTGAAATTATGAAGGAATAATGAATAGGATTTGCTCTCTATTCTACCACCAGATCGTCTTAGAATTCCGTAATCCATGATTATGTCTTACCCTCACCCAAATAAATCTCTCAGCACCTTGATGTAGGACCTTACGGTATAACAGCTTACGCACCTTACGGTATAATTGCAGTTACGGTATAACAGTTGGCTAGGAAACTAGAAACCACTGAAGTGGGATCGAAAGATATCATCTAGGGAGTTCTAGATATTTAGATTTGGAGACCTAGCTGCTCCTTTTTCCGTCTTACCAAGACCAGAATATGAAGATGCAGTTCCAAAATAAGACATCAAGTATGGGCAAAAGGGTCTTTAATTGAAGATGCAACCAGATTCGTATAGCCGCAGCCCTTGGGAGGGTAAAATATTCAACATTATAAGGATAACGTTCGTTATGTCCCGTCTTCTGCATAACTAGTGTATCAGAGTCAACAGTTGGTTAAAATATTAAGATCTCGACAGGAGATAATTATAAAAAATCTTATATATTATACTTCTAATATGGTGCCTAGATGTTTACAAACAAAGGTAACAGAGCTGTTCCTTTCCTAACTATACTGGTTGCAGGAATACTTTTCTTTCCAGCAACACAATACACTTCCTATGCTCAAAATGGTGCTGAGCAGACTATTAATCAGATAGCCGAACAAGTCGCAACTGCCAGCCCAGATACAAGCCAAGGCGATATCCAGCAATCAATCCAGCAGATAGCTACTCAGACTGCTGATGAGGGAGGAGATGCTAACCAAGCTATAACTCAAATAGCACAACAGGTCGCTTCTAATCCATCAGGTCCTGTAACACAATCGATCTCTCAAATTGCACAACAGATAGCTGCTGGTAATACAGGAGACGTGAACCAAGCAATAACTCAAATAGCTCAGCAGGTAGCTCAAGGTGGCAGTACGTCCCAACAGATAATCCAGGCTGCTCTTCAGCTTGTGCTAGGATCAGCAGATGCTAACCAACAGATAATACAAGTGGCGCAGCAGATAGCAGAACAGACTGGCAATGCTTGTTCCTGTGATATAGAACAGGCGATCCAACAGATAGCATTGCAGACTGCTGATGAGGGAGGAGATGCTAACCAAGCTATAACTCAAATAGCACAAC
>CAYTQD010000025.1:127-441 GCA_964439995.1 uncultured Nitrososphaeraceae archaeon | reverse complement strand
TAATCCATCAGGTCCTGTAACACAATCGATCTCTCAAATTGCACAACAGATAGCTACTGGTAATACAGGCAGCGCGAACCAAGCTATAACCCAAGTAGCTACACAAACCGCTCTAGGTTCACCTCCAACGGAGGCGATAGCTGACGCGGCTACGACCACAGAACCACCAGCAGATGAACAACCACCAACTCCACCACCGGCAACACCAGGTGAAGAAGTAACAACACCGCCTCCAACTCCACCAGCAGATGAACAACCACCAACTCCACCAGCAGATGAACAACCACCAACTCCACCAGCAGATGAACAACCAC
>CAYTQD010000024.1:0-19470 GCA_964439995.1 uncultured Nitrososphaeraceae archaeon | reverse complement strand
AGTTTAGGTGTATTCTAACCTAAACAACCCTTAAATCTCAATAATGAATATATCAAAATATTACAATGAATATACAAGGAGATAAGAAACGTATGGCATTGGTTACAGGAGTAGTGATTCTGACACTATGTTTTGTTATAATTCTTGGTAGCATAAATACTAACTATAATAACAAAATTCAATTAACAGATGCACAACAAAGTAGCGAACCCAGTACTAATACCACTAAACTTACGTTGCCTGAATTATTTACAAGAGTAGAAGGCTCTGTAGTACAGGTGTCTTCCTCCGCAGGCAAAGTAAATGAAGTTGGTAAATCTGCCTTAGGATCTGGATTTGTATATGACAAGAATGGGCATATTATAACTAACTTCCACGTGGTTGCATCTGCAATGGCAGCTGCCGACAGACCGGTAACAATAGATGCTGGCCAGTATATTACCATAACGTTTCTCGACGGTAGTGATTATGACGCCATGGTGGTAGGTAAGGATCTATATTCTGATCTTGCAGTGTTAAAAATAGAGGATCGTATACCCTATGATAAACTTGTTCCATTACCGATTGGAGATTCTACATCTTTAAGAATCGGTGAGCAAGTGGTCGCCGTTGGCAATCCATATGGATTATCAGGTTCAATGACAGAGGGTATCGTTAGTGGGCTAGGTAGGATGATCCCGTCATCATCAGAAAACCCAATAATTCCAGGCGAGGGAGCTCAATCGACTTCCTCATATTCTATTCCAGATATAATTCAAACCGATGCTCCTATTAACCCAGGTAACTCTGGAGGACCACTATTAAATACAAGGGGAGAAGTAATAGGCATTAATACTGCCATCTTTTCAACAACAGGAGCGTCTGCGGGAATAGGGTTTTCGGTTCCGTCTTCCACGATAAGGAATGTTGTGCCATCTTTAATAACTACTGGATCCTATCAACACCCATACATAGGTATCATTGGCACTGATATTACGCCCGAAATTGCGGATGTATTGGGATTAGAAGATACTAGAGGATTTCTAGTAACTGGAGTCGCTCATAACGGACCTGCCCATCAGGCTGGAATTCAAGATGGCGGGGGCAATTTGATGAGAACTATCGGGGGATTAGAGATCAATATAGAAGGAGACGTAATCCTCAAAGTGGATGACAAGACCGTAAGAAAGATAGACGATATCCTTACCTATCTCGAAAGGGTGAAAAAAGTAGGAGATAGCATACAATTTACGATATTGAGGAATGGAGAAATAGAGAATATTGATTTAACACTTGGACCGAGGCCTACTCCACAACAACTATCGGAGTTCCAATCGTAGCACAGGCGATCTTCGACCCGATCCGAATTCTAATTCTTATCCAACAATAGCCCAATAATTATGACATATTGATTAGGAAGAAAGCTGATCTTTTGACTAAGGAATGACTATAGTTAGCATCGTTGTGTCATCGTTGCTCATATTGGCAATTCCGGGCTCAATTAATTTGATATTCCTTATCTACACTGAGGCTACTCAGATTAATTTAACTTCCCAAGACAAGTTCATAATTCAAAATACGTCGTCATTTATAGATGAAAACTCAATTATTCACGTATACGGTGAGATTAGAAATATATCTAATGTATCCTTGGATAATGTAACAGCTAAGGGTACCTTTTATGACAGCAATAAAGAATTGCTTAACGTGTATCAAAGAAGTTGCGAGTTACCTACGGTTAAACCTAAAGAAATGTGTCCATTTGAGATTTTATATCTTGATACATCTACCACTAAGATAGTCAGGGAGTATAAATTATCCGCTCTAGGTACCCCTACTCTTAAAAGTAAGCCAACTGCAATGAAAGTCTACTATGATAACTCTAGGCTGGATATCCTAGGTTTTTATTATATCAATGGAAAAGTCTCGAATGAAGGCTCGTTGTCGGCTGCAAACACGAGCGTTGTTGCTACATTGTACGATAACGACGGGAATGTGATAGCACTTGGGAGGGCAATAGTAGAGCCAGTAAACATTCCTCCGGGCAACCAGGGTAGTTTTGGTATAGCGGTAGTGGAAAAATCACAGACACATAAGACCAGCAGCTTCTCTCTAGTGGCATATTCCGATAAGTACTCTTCCTCACCAGTTCGTGCCCAAGTAGCCTCCCCCAGTTCTTAAACCACCAGTGCTGCTCAAGATGGCTCGTACAATAATAATAGATGAATCATTACAAACTTTCAAGATTAGCCCCACCGTGGCAATTTGGCAGACAATCACCTTATGGGATCCTAGAGTGATGGGTTCCTGTCGAATACCTGACTGGCAATGTTGTTTGTTTGTGCCATGCAGAAACATAGTTTGTGAAACTACAAGTAATTAGCAGGAATAGTAATATAGTACCGTTCGATAGCAATTTATGAAATGATATATCCAAAATATCTGCTTTTAGCCCCTCTCTCTGCCTGTAGTCTACTTCTTTTCTGCAGCAGTATAAACCCGACCACGTATGCTCAGGGAAGTAACAGGACCCTTGATATAGAGATCGATGATACATCCTATCCAATCACCTACGATATGAGTGGAGGAGAAATAAGCAATATTACAGCTGAGAAAGACAATTCAAGCTTGGTCATAGAACTTGTGACCAATAACGATGGAACTTTGGTACTTGATCTTCCTAGAAACATCATGGATTCGAAGAATCCACAAAATGAGGATGTAGACTATGTGATTTTTGCCGACAGTGTGCCGATAGTAGCCGACGAGATAACCACTAACGATCAGGTACGGACACTATCTATTGATTTTGAAAACGGAGTAGAACAGATAGAGATCGCTGGAACACAAATAGTGCCGGAGTTCGGTCCTTTAACTTCCCTTCTACTTGCAGTAAGCGTGATAGGGGCTCTTGCAGTTACGTCAAAACTTGCCAGATTCCGTACGAAAAGAAATTAGCGTTTCTTTTCTAGTTTTTTTACTTATTCTTGAGCATTTCATCATTGTCATAAATTTACAGTCTAACCTTACTTCTTATTCCGAACTCTAGTTCCACTCCACGCTTTTCATTATATTTGAAGGTAAACTCTTCATTAGGTAATATAGGAAATGTCGAGATCGCGGTATTGCGGCATATAGGACACCTGTCAGTTGGTACATTCAATTTATCAAAATAGGTAGCACACCAGTGACATGATTCGCAAAGGACAAATATAGACTCAGCCAATCCATACTTCCTGCCCTCACCCAGACTCATTCGCTACAACTACCATCATATCTGTAATATAAAGACGAGCTAACTTAACTAATCAGGAAACGAGCCCTCGAGATAAACCAGTGTCTGCAGTTAATATACAATATTTATACTAAGGCTATTAAAGACACATAATATTTAGAAAAAAGAGTGAATAGTCTTTAAATCCAGTCCTGAAGTCACTGGTTATCTTTATATCCAAGTAAGATCCCATTAACCATTACAGGAACAGCGTGATCAACTTCACAAAAGAGGATCAGGGAAAGTCGTTTAGCGACAATGACAAGAGTTCAACAAAGGGAGCAAATCAAAGCATATCTAATTTGGTAACACATTTCGATACATTAGATCAGGGTACGGCTGCATTCATGCAATGGTTAAGCTCTGAAGACAAGATGTCTACCACAGCAAACCCAATTATTCTAAAGGAGTTTGTCCACACGAAATATAGTTTGCTACATGATAGTATAGCTGGCCATGATGTAAGAGTTGAAATGCAGAATGGAGTACCAAACTGTACAACTTGCAATATCGATGACTGTGGACACGTAGGGTTTACAATACTGCTCGAGCAGAAATATGAAAATGATGGTACCATCTTCGATTAATATATCGTGACCTGCAGACGGCCATCATCAAGTTATTGTAGATTCAACCCAGTCCGAACCAGACAGCGACAGAGAAGGACATTTTTACTATGACCTTCTTACTATGCCCTAGGCAGGCTTACCAATCCCTGGGATGAGAATGAAGGGTTATATACGCACAGGGGAGCGGAGCTCCTCGATTAAGAGAAGGCCAATCGTGCAACGATAGCTCAGGAATAAATAACTTCCATTAGTATGTTCAATAAAACTAATAAGGTATTCGAAAACATACCATAGCTAGAAAGAGGAGCTGATTATCAAAATATGGTTTCTATCTCACTGCCATCTCGCAAGACAATATTACAATCAATAACAGTTTTACTAAGCATCTCAGTTGTCAGTTTGCCCCAACTTTCGGATGCGGCTCATGCTCAAGAGATTTCTATATCACTAGACTCTGCATTGTTTGTACCTCTAACCGGAGGCGGAAATCAGATCAATATTTTTGTACAATATATAGTAAATGAACCTTCTATCATTAACCAGATGATAAATTCAGTTATGAAAATATACAAAACAGATAGAACATTAGTTAAAACATCTTCTTCTGATGAGGGATTTATTGCTAACCAAACTGGTTTACAACGTCATGCGACTACGATAACTAACAGTTCGTTGCATGATTTAATAGCAGTGGTGCAATTTACAGACTTGGCAAAGACCATACCCTTATCAAATCCTTTGAAGGTTGACCTAACTCTAAATCAGACAGGCGCTCCATAATTATCGAGAGGTTCTCGTTACTAGATGGAGCTTTCCCTTTCGGAGCACGGTAACAATAATGTCCTGTTCCGCTAGCTATTTACCCTCCCTTACATGTTAATTAAGCAACTTTTCTTCTCCGTCTGTAGGATGGAGTTGGCCTCTTCATCATATAAATAATACCATACCACCTTTCTTTGATGCAGGCAACGCCGCATTAAGGAATCCTATAACGTCTTCAAACTCCACTCCTTGTTCTAGATTCTCAGGACTAACTCCAATTTGTTTTAACATTTCCTTTGATGGACCACAAGCAGTGATTTGTACACCGGCACCAATAGCATCGTGTAAGTATTTCTCTAGAGGTGGAGCACCTGGCATTGTTATTTTGGAAGCTCCACCTTTTTTCACGATATCTAAGGCTCCCATAGTGCAATATAGATTACACTTGGCACCCATAGTTACCGCACCCAAAGCAAGTACTAACGCAGAATATGCCCTCCCTGGATCATTTGACGCAAGAACCAGATGAACCTCTTGTCGATCTTGTAACACTATTCTAATAAATCAAGTCATTGCTCTAAAATAGTTTTGGATCCATTATTGGTGGCTCGACACCGCCTCGACCAGATGATAAGCGAGGTAGCAATTGCTATTACTATAAAGTACCATCAACCTTTCATCCGACTTTAACATCTAGGATTGGGAAGATAGTTGTAGCTGACGGACAGAGCAAGAAAGATAATTGTTTATCCCTATCTTGAGTGGGGTAGCGATTATGTTCCCCATCAAGGGGTATCAAAGAATTTACAGCCCGGGTTAGTTATTGGCACAACATGAAAGGCTGGGCTCAATGAGAAAACAAACCTTGCCAAGCTCTAGAAAAAGTTAAACCTCAAACTCCGAAGGATACTCATATGGAGAGGGATTGCACTGCGTTACACTGAATCCTTAATTATTATATTTGACCCTATACTATGAATAAAGATACTATGGCAACATCTGTAAGCGATTTAATGAGGAAAAAGTTGGAGACCATCGGGGAATCGGCTTCTGTCCAAGAAGCCGCTAATAAAATGAAAGATCGGAATATAAGTTCATTAGTGGTAGTCGATGAAGGTGGTAAACCGCAAGGCTTGATTACTGAACGCGACTTAGTTAGAAAGGTCTGTATTCATGACACTCCCACAAGTAAAATGACTAACAAGGATATAATGTCTTCTCCCCTGATTACGATTGAGCCCAAATCATCGCCATCTGAAGCCGCTGATATTATGCTGCAAAACGGTGTAAGACATCTGCTAGTTATCGACAAAGAATCGTCTGGGGGGAACATGCCCCTTGGCATAGTCACTCCGTTAGACTTCTCGAGATCTCAGGGTTTCGCAGGCAGTGATGATAACGATACAGTTGAAAAGTTGTTAGAATATTATATCTAAATTGGATCTAAATACAGCAATAGTTTACAGTAATGAGACTCATTGTTTAAACATTAAATGATGGATTATACTATGAGAAGCAATCGAAAGCAATCCAGTACAATTGGGCTGCTTATAGTATTAGCACCTCTATTATTCTGACGAGTAACTATTTTACACCAGTATTGGGACAACCAAAGGATGCTACAGATACACCAGTACTGGCACAACAGGGCACAGTTAGCTGTCAGACGTAGATCCCATAAAAGCGCACGAAGGTCATCAGGCAGCAGTAATACTTCCACCTAGAAATGATGGTCTGCATGCCGGTACACTCACATTTACCGCTAGTACTAGTACAAGTGGTGGTAATTAATGCGTGTGATATCGGTGATGCCCCAGAAATATCCAATGAGTTCTGAACTGTTCTAACAGCTCAGGCTCCGTGGAACAGTAGTGCCAGTGTATCTCCGCTGATGATGAACATCGAATATCTAATCTAGATTCTCCTACGATTACCCTTTGTAGGTAATTTATTGGGACTTCACACAACGGATGCCGTTCGTAGCGAACTATGTAGTAGTAGCGGTTGTACTTCAGCCCGAAACAGTTGGTAACATAGATAGCGCAATGGCTAATGCAACCTCTATTTTTCCGTCATAGAGCGTGAAACATAGCAGAAAAGTAAAGTATTAGAATTGTTATTTTTCAATGGGGTTAGCAATCATATTTCCCCACTCAGTCCAAGATCCATCATAGTTCTTTACCTTAGGATAGCCCAGCAAGTACTTTAGAACAAACCATGTATGGGAAGACCTCTCGCCTATCCTACAATACGCTATTATATCTTTATCCGGAGTTATTCCTTTCGATTCATACAACTTCTTCAGCTCATCTGCAGACTTGAAAGTACCATCTTTGTCATTGACAGCTTGAGCCCACGGAATATTCTCTGCTCCTGGAATATGTCCTCCTCTTTGAGCATGTTCAGTTGGATATTCAGGTGGTGCTAATATTTCGCCTGTAAATTCTTTCGGACTTCTTACATCGACCATCCTAACTCTATCCTTATTATCTAAAGCTTGCTTCACCTCGCTCAGAAACACGCGAATGTTTTTATCAGGATCGGAGGCGTTGAAATTGCCCTTAGGATAGTTTGGAATATCCTTACTAACCTTCCTGTCTTCTTCCAGCCATTTTTTCCTTCCTCCATTCATTATTCTGACATCCTTAAATCCATAGTACTTGAACACCCAAAATGCAAAAGCTGCAAACCAGTTGTTAAAATCTCCATACAGCACAAGTATTGTATCATTGTTAACTCCTGCTCCTTGTAAAAGAACTTCACATGCTTGTTTGCTTAATACATTTCTGCTAACAGGATCATTAATATCCTGTTTCCAGTCAAATAATACAGCAGCTGGTACGTGTCCTAATTCATAATTAGCCTTTGGATCATAATCTACTTCTGCTATTCTTACCCTTGGATCATTTACATGTTCCTCTGTCCACCGTGTGTCTACTAATACTTCTGGATGTGCATAGCTTGCAGTACTCATGTCAAGGGATTATATTCGCACTCTTATATAGATTTTAAACCTACAACACAGATAGTCGGGACTTGGGAGTGAAGGACCGGATAGGTTAGTCTATTAGTAGAATGGATCGGAATAGCATCCGAAACAGCCAGAGCTCAGTCAGGGTAGCAGACACTCAACTATTGAGACTGTTTTATGCATTACAAATGAATTTATTTCATTATTATTACTGATTAATTGATCCGATGGAAAACCTGGGGGCAAACCTAGATTTCATTCGCAGAGACTTTCCGGTTACCAAGAAAAAAATTTATATGAATAATGGATCGGTAGCTCCTACTCCGCTCTCTACTGTCAAGGCAATAACTGACACCTTCCTAAAGTATTCAGTAGAAGGGCCAGATTCAAAGATGGTAAACGAGTTCATTAATTCATTAATGAGAGAGCTTCGGAGCAGACTAACAAATCTTATCAATTGTGAGCCTGAAGAAATAATTTTTACACAGAGCACTACTGAAGGACTCAATTACGTTCGTAATGGTATAGATTGGAATAAAGGTGATTCAATGATAGTTAGAGGTGGGCCGCAAGAACACTATGCGAATTACCTCCCATGGTTTCAACTTTCTAGAGAGAGGGGTGTTGACTTGATTAACCTACCGGTAGACGAAAACGGTTATTTTGATATCACAGATCTAGAAAATATCTTATCCAGGGTAGGTCGAAGAGGAACAAACGGAACGGAAATAAAAATGCCCAGATTATTTACTCTCAGTCATGCTCTCTATGACAATGGTGCTATTATGCCAGTCGATCAGGTTGGTAAAATAACAACGAATAACGACTTACTGTTTTGCATTGACGCCGCTCAATCAGTCGGATCGATCGAAATTGATGTTAAGAAAATTGGTTGCGATTTCATGGCGTTTCCAGCATTCAAGTGGATATGCGGCCCACTTGGGCTTGGAATACTATACTGCAGTAAAAAGGCAGCTAAAATTTTAAAGCCCCAATCCATCGGATCGGAATCTGCGACACTCTCTTCAGACTGCGATACTCTTGCTTATCTGGAACCCCCAGCAAAGTTCCAGACCGGGTTTCGAAATTTCCCAGCTTTGGCAGGATTAGAAGCTTCTGTAAGATATCTACTGCGTTTGGGACTCGGCAACATTCGAAGACAAAATATCAAAGCTGCTAACACGTTGCGAAGTGAACTTGAGAAGATGGCGGATATAAAGATATATGGTCCTGAAGACGAAAATCTGAGAACTTCGATAATCTCATTTACTTCTAACAAACTAAGCTCTAAAGATATTGTGGACAAACTTGGTGAAACTGATACAATACTTGCAGAAAGACGTGTTGGCGGTAGGGCCAGAGCAGTGAGAGCGTCCCCTCACTTTTTTAATAGTGAAGAAGAAGCAACTCGAATAGCAGAATATATTAAGAATAACATGAAATGATTGATGTATAGTTATTGGATAACTATCCCTGAATTTTTAGATTCCGCAAATCAGGAAGTCTGGACTATTAAGTAAGAGTATTTAACGTTGTGATGTTATCTATTAAATTAAGAGATGGAAGAATAAAACTGCCAGAATGCTATATCTGTGGAAGAAGCGAAAGTATCCCTTTTAATTGCAGCTATTGCAAGAACTCATTTTGCAGTACACATAGAAATCCTGCGAACCACTCATGTTTATATTTGAATATATACGACGCAAGGAGAAAAAAGATGTTACTTAATAGAAATAGAAATTATGTAACTTGGTATGCTAGAAGACTTAGAATAAAATCTTCCAAGACGGAATTACTTCACCTCATCGTAGCAACACTGTTAGTCATTGGAGTAGGTCTTTCATTAAATGGATATAGAAACGTTTCATGGCAGTTTCTTGCAATATTTGTCAGTGCTTTTTTGGTCCATGAGATGGCTCACAAGTTTCTAGCACAATATTATGGAAGCTGGGCTGAGTTTCGAGCCTACGTCTGGGGCCTTGTCATAACAGCAATATCAGCCGTCCCTTTGATGCCATTTAAGTTCATCGCTCCAGGTGCAGTGATGATTGGCTTGTCAGATAGAGGCAAATTTGGAAGGGTTGCTTTAATTGGGCCTTTGACGAACTTGGTGATGGGCTTTTCATTCTTGTTTCTTCAGGTTTTTTCTAACTCATTCAGTCCATACTTTATAGTTGGTGCGTCATTTAATGGTTGGATAGCACTATTCAACCTTATGCCTTTTGGAGTATTAGATGGTCTGAAAATATTTGACTGGAACAAGGTTGCATGGGGAATATCCATGGCAGGCGCTGCGGGATTATTCATTATTGCGTATTTGTGATTTATTAGTTGCTTGAGAGCACAATAAGCCGGATCAGTATGTTCAAGGGCTTATCATTGCTTGCCAACCTTCTAGTAGTAGGGTCTTGGGTAAAATCCGACCAGCATTCCATACCTCACTGAGCTAACGAGTGACCAACGATAGCTTGAGATGCATTTTTCGCGATCTCCACCGTGTCATCAGTTGCATCTTCCACTATAGACGTTATACCCAGCTTGTCTGCACCCTTCTTGACGCCTCCAAAAAAAGTATCCCAACCTAGTCCTACTATAGCCAAGAAAAATATAACGACAATTATCCATACAATGATGCCCATCGCGATATATTATGGATAGTGTAATAGTCATTTAACAATTATGAAAATTAGCTCTATTTTCGTTAACTATCTTGAATTAGGGGAATTTGTTAGTGATCAATGATCTAGAAAGATGGAGGTGAGAAGGTCTCGATAATGAGAGACTATTTGAGAATGGTGATCTGCCTCATATATATAATGCTCCTATCAATTTTACTGGGTAATCATTATTACTTCGTGTAAATGCGATGGTGCAGCGCTGTTTAACACTGGCATTTCCGAAGACAGTTACAAGTACATTTTCTGCTCGCTAGTCATGTCCATTTGCTGAACAAGCTGCTTCTGTAGGATGATTGGATTATTGGTTGTTGGAATCCTATGCTTGGAATCCAACTAATTTCTAATATAAATACATGGAGAGGATTGGGAATGGACAGGCAGCGAAGATATAACTGCCATGGCCTATCCTAGAAGTCCAGCCTATTTAGTTTCAAATTTATTTCGTTGGAAACCTTCTGAATGTCCTGAATTGATCGATTCTCCCTGCTCCTCGTATTACTATCATCTCTTACAATACCGGTGCGGAGTAAATCATCTACTATTGCAGCCCCCATGGGTAAGGCTCCTGTAGCCCCAGGTGAATTATAATTCAAGACGTGTATGGAATTATCTTGTTTTATTACCATGGTATCAGGAACAAACCTCCCTTTCCTATTAACGAGCAATGACCTAATCCCAGCTGTTCCTCTATGGATAAACGCTGATGGCTTCAGCTGCGGGAGAAAGTCCTTGACCCTACTTATCATGACGGTTTTTGAAAGTGAGGTCTGAACCTCAGACCTCAGTAGAGATAGAAATTGTTTATCAAATAAGATCCTACGAGTTCCAGACGCTTTTATTGACTCCAAAATCTTTGGTATAAGATACACCGTATTCTCGGTCCAATTGTATGCATAAGGACCAAAAACAGGGACAGCACTTGGTCCCACTTCTCGCCTCCCATCAATACGAACTATCCAATGCGGATCTAGAAATGGGTATTCCGTGTATTTGGGAACAGAATAAACACTCCTATTTGTTAAATCATGATATTCCTGCGGAGCCTCCCAATATTCACCTCTAAAATGAAGGTCAGTATACTCATTTGCTACATCCAGTGAATGGGCAATATCAACTGCGTTTCCACCTGCTGTGTTTATTACAAATTGCGCCGAAATTTCGTTTTCTTTATTTCCAATGTTGATCAGTATTTTGATATTACCATTCTCGCTAGCCAGAGGCAGTATTTCCTTAACTTGACTGCTCAGGAGTATCTTACACCCAGACGATTGGGAGTCTTGAATCATAGATTGCGTGATTAGTTTATAGTTTACGCTAGCATCTTTTTCACATAGGATTGCAGCTAAGCAGTTGACATTTGGCTCTATTTGTTTTACTTGATTCTGGTCCAAGAGCCAGATATCTTTTCCGTTTTGAAGACCATTTTCCTCTCCCCATTTTAGATATTTAAATAAGGTATACTTATTATTGTCAGTGGTGGCGACCTCTAATACCCCATCTTGAATAAATGGCAACGACTTTAGCTTACAATAATCTTTCAACATTTCAAACCCTAGAGAGGCAGCCTTTGAGAAGAACCGCTTTCTTACAGGGTCATACAGGAAAGGAGCGTGTACCTTACCCGTATTTCGGCTGCTAGTATGAAGAGCCACATTTTTTTCTTGTTCAAGGAGTATTATCTTAGCCTCTGTTACTGAAGACAGGAAATATGCAACTGAAGCTCCCAAAATACCACCTCCTATAATTGCAACATCGTAGGAGGATTCTTGGAGTGTCAAGGTTGTCCTTGCTATATGGATAGCTATCATGGTTATTACGTTCATCGGATCATCGATCGGTTGTCTCACAAAGGTTTATTCTACCGCAGACGGCTTTCGACGAGTCGTAGACGAGAAAAAGGACAGAGAAGTTTTACTTACTATTGCGGCTCTTTTTCTCTTTTCTTTCCTTGACTCTCGATGACAATCATCGTAAGGGTTGACCTAACCTTGTCTATTCTTCTAATACGCCATGTAATGATTTCCCTTAGCTTATCCATAGTATCTCCCTTAACCTTTAACACAATATCATATACGCCGTATACACCGCTAACCTCTGTGACTTCAGGCAACTTCTTCACCTGCTTGATTATCTCCTCTTCAGAGCCCAAATCACAATTAATTAATACATATGCGGTAGGCATAGCACATTTATTCTAGCTACGGCTATGTATTAAACTCTTTCAAGAGAGGGGACATTTTATGTAATAAAACAACTGAAGTCTATACTTTAGAGATAATCCAGTTACCGGGCGCCCAGGACTCGTTACTGAGAGGACTTAAACTTTAGCTTACATTTCAGCGTAAACATTCCAAAGCCCATTTACAAAATGTTTTATATTCAAGTTTGTCCACTTCAGTACCACTTTGTCGAGATTAGTACATCCAGAGACAATTCAAGAGGTAATCCGAGAGTTCATTGAAGTTCGAAAAACTACAATGAATCTCTTCAGACCACTGCAGACTGAAGATGCAGTCATACAAGCAAGCGACTTTGGCAGCCCTCCCAACTGGCATATTGCTCATGTTACATGGTTCTTCCATCAAATTCTGATCAAATACGGTCGAAATAAGCATATAAATAATTCAAGTCCAAATGCAATTAATTTAAGTTATTTGAATTCTTATTACCAAAAGTTCGGCGAGATACTCCCCAAGTCTGAAAGAGGAAGATACCCAAGACCAAACGTTCGAGAGACAATCAAGTACCGAGCAATTATAGAACAGGAGATAGTCTCATTCCTCAACGATATCGGACAAGCAGTTGGTTTGGATAATGAAAAAATATGTGAAGATGTATTGTACGACATAACACTTGGAAACCAACACGAGATGCAGCATCAGGAGCTCATGATTTATGATTTCCAATACTATTACCAGAGATTCTTAGACCCCGATGATAATTACAAACCTATTTTAATAAAGACAGTATCAGAACCAACCACATTACTCTCAAAAGCACGGCAGATAGATTATCAGAATGATAACAAAAGATCCTCACCGGAAACAGGGGGAAAACAGAGAGAGAAATTCTCGACTCAATCAGAGATGGCAGTTATACCTGGAGGACTTTATGATCTCGGGTTTAATGGTAAAGGATTCTGTTACGACAATGAATTGCCTGAGCACCGTGTGTACATGGACTCATATAAAATAGGGAAGTTCCCTGTGACCAACGGTGATTTTGCAAGATTTATCGAAGATGACGGGTATAATAATTATAGATATTGGTTAGCTGATGGATGGGACTTAGCACAGAACGAAGAGTGGATTGCACCGTTATACTGGGAACGCAGCGCTGAGGATTCTGGCTGGATTAAAAAGGATTTTTCCGGTGTCAAAAAACTAAATCCAAATGAACCCGTAACTAATGTAAGTTACTATGAAGCAGATGCTTATTCGAAATGGGCAAAACAGAGACTTCCTACAGAAGCTGAATGGGAAAAAGCGGCCAGCTGGAACGAAACTCTGCAGAGAAAAACAATATATCCATGGGGAGATGAAAAACCAACACCGATGCATGCAAACTTAATGGAATCATATTTGTGGAGAACATCTGAAATAGGTTCTCATCCTCAAGGTAAGAGCTATTATAGTTGCCATCAAATGATAGGTGATGTCTGGGAATGGACCTCATCTGAATATGCGCTATATCCTGGTTTTAAGTCGAAGTTCCCCGAATATACTGACAAGTGGGCAGTTAACCAGAAGGTGTTGCGGGGTGGTTGCTTTGCTACCGCTTCGAATCAAATTAGAAATAGTTATAGAAACTACTTTAGACCCCATGAAAGAATCCTCTTTTCAGGATTTCGTTGTGCTAAGGATTTGTAACAATATGATTGTATACCTTCCTTTTTATCTTTCTTCTATAGCGAGTCGTGTCATTATAAAGAGCGGTAAACTAGTTAGGGTGAAGAATCTTCTCCTAGCCAATGCATGGTGAGAATTGTGGCGAAGAATACAGCAACTTCGTGCATGAGATTTGGAGTACTGCTGATATTATCGAGTATAGCGCTCAGCGTCCCTTCGTCTGCAGACTTTCAGGAAGCCATTACACAAACTTCTAACGATGACGGCGTGCCCGATGCTGCAGATACTTTAAGATTCAGTAATCCAGTTAATTTGACCAATAATACAAGAGACTCTGTATATGCTCAGGTTGCTTCTCATGGAAATAATGTCTACGTAGTTTGGCAGGAGAACCTCCCGTCTCGTAGCAACGACAATTCAGTAAACTATGAAATTTTCATAACTAAAAGTGTTGACGGAGGCTTGACATTTGGTAATGAAATAAATCTAAGCAATAACTTGGGATTCTCTGAGCATCCTCAAATCGCTACCTCGGAGAGTAACGTATACGTAGTTTGGACTGATAATTCTCCGGCGGATTCATCACAAGCACCTGAAAACAAGAAAATATTCTTTTGTAAAAGCGGGGACGATGGGAATACCTTCAGTAAAACTATTACATTGAGCAATATGGATTCAGACGCCTATAATCAAGAGATAGCTGCTGCAGGCAATGATGTGTACGTGGTATGGCAAGAAGATGATCTACGAATTAATGCTCAAAGTGATCCAGGAATAATGTTCTCCTCGAGCGCAGACAAGGGTGAAAGTTTCAAAAAATCGCTAAGTTTAAGCAATAGCGCGTATAAGTCGTATCCAAAGGTTGCTGCTTATGGAAATAGCGTCTATATAGTTTGGAATGTTGGTATAATTGGTGAAAATAATGTCAACAACAAAGACAATGGCATATTTCTTGCAAAGAGCACCGATAACGGAAATAATTTTAACAATCCTATAAAGCTAAATTCAGAGTGGAATTCGATCGGTGAATCTCAGGTCGTCGCATATGAAAATAATGTGTATGTAGTGTGGGGGGGGAATCCAGACAAAAAGGTCGCAGGTAACTTGTTTTATACTATGAGCCCTGACAATGGCGATAGCTTTTCCAATGCGATATCTCTTACGGGGAGGGACACGTTGAATGTTGAAGTTGCATCGGACAACGACGACGTATATATAGCTTGGCAAGGTGTTCTTCCAGACGATAATGAGGAAATTTTTGTAAAAAAAAGTTCTGACGCTGGAGCTACGTTTACTGCGTCGATCGAGAACGTAAGCAGAAACGATGGAATCTCGGAATGCACTTCTATAACCATCTCTAAGGACACCAGGCAAGTATATCTTGCGTGGGAGGACAGTCCCTCTGGAAACCATGAAATTCTTTTTTCTCAAGCAGCTATAACTGTGTAGCAGGATTCAAAAACACCATTAAATCATACTAAAACTATGACTGTCGTACGACCAACGTTCACTACGTTAGAGGAGCCGTAATTTTGGGTGAGGTGTTTTACGGTCTCCAGAAATATATCAATTGACAGCCGGAGGATTAGGAAGAGTAGATGAAGACAAACTCCTCTCTATTGTTTTAATAAATTCTAGTCCTTTCCTAGTTGTATTTTCGTAATATTTATCACTTATGATGGGCTCGAAACTTGCATATCCGCTATAACCTATTCCACAGAGAGCACGCATAATCGACTGAAAATCGGTGTGAGCATATCCTGGCATCTTTCTATTGTTGTCAGCAAGATGTATGTGTTTCAATAGTTTGCGCGATTTCAGAATTGCATCGTCATATGAATCTTCTTCAATATTCATATGAAAGGTATCTAGTAATAATCCCAAATAATCATGGCTTACTTTCCCTGCAATTGTAAGCCCATCCTTGGCTGTGCTGCAGAAAGGTGTGGAATATCTGTTGAGTGGTTCTAATAAAATATGAATTCCATGATCCGCTGCAACTTCAGAGAGCTTTGTCAAAAGAGGGATGGCCTTCTCAAGAACTGCCTCCTTTATATCTTGGGATAAAATCCTATGATTCCTATCGAACGCAGCCATTTCACTGTCGGCGAAGAGGCAAATATTTATTACATTTCCTCCCAATGCCTGGCTCATTTTGATACAATCCATGACATACTTTTCAGCATGCTTTCTAACGCCTATATCTCCGCTCAGGAGCTTCCTCTTCCAACCTTCCTCGCTTAACGAGCCCCACATTCCTGTAATTCCAGTTACAGGAAAGTTAAAGGAATCAAAAATGTCTCTTAGTTTTTCCATCTTCATTATCTTAGGTTCACCAAACATCTCGACAGCATCATAGCCTTGACCCTGTAATCTTTCCAACGTTTTTTCTATGGGTTCAATGTTAGTAAAAGAAGATAGCGTAATAGAATATCTTAATCTCAATTTTCCCTTCACTCCACTTACGAGCTAAAGTAAAATCTTATCATTACCAGTCATTATAAAAGTTTTCTACTTAACTGAACCAGGTGGGGAAGATAGTTGAAACTATTTTTATCCCGAGTTTCTTGGCTTCAGAATGATATCTTGTATTAGTACGAGGGAAAAAATCATAGCTGTAAGGATCATAAGCCTTACAGCTAAGATCCTAAGCTCTGGATTTCTATAGTCTATTCTTCAGATTCTTCTTCAGATTCCTCAGCTGGCAACATTTGAGTTATGACAAGTAGTTGAGAGTCAGCTTCATTAAGATCTTTCAATGCCTTTTCATTATTGTTACCGTGCAAAGACTCTCGGGACATGTCTATACTACCTTGTAGTGTTGATAGTTGATTGGCAATCGGTCCCTCAGGTTCTTCAGTTATTATTACAAAGAGTGCACCATCGGCATCGTTTAGGGAGTCAAGTACCACCTGAGCCTCATTGCTTTGTAACCCCTCACGAGCAGCGTTCAGGCTCTCACGTATTGGTTCGATATCCTCACTTGTCACATTGGTTGTTACGTTGCCACTCGCGATGGCTGGAGCTGGTGTTGTAAAACTCGTTCCTTCCATTTCTTCGATAAAAGTAGCATTTCCACCAAAGACTTCTTCGGCCTGGCCTACTGCGATCTGACTCAAGTTTATACTCCAAACAAAGACGAAGGCAGCTGCAAACATTGAAGATATAGCTACAGTAGTCGTAGCAGTGGTTCGTTCGTTTTTATTCATTGGTACGTCTACACGTTATCATTCAATATAATTATTGGCTTGCTATCTAAGTTAATTCCTGCTTATTCAGTATGCTATATATATTCTCTAGTCCTCTTCTCCAACCTTCTTCTGCATGTTTATTTCATTTCAGACCATGAGGTATCTCCGGTTTTGAGTACTTTTACCATGTACTTTTGGTTTATGCTTTAAGGTTTGATACCGAATCATCTTCCGTGCGGAGCAAAAAATCTGCCTGCTTAATTGTTTTGAAAAAATTGCTTGATCAGATTTGACACGTAAGTTGAAAAACACTACTCGCACAGTTATTATGTGAATTTTGCACCACGAATTTGAGTATCATACTATATGACAAGAGTAAAAGAATATGATAAAAAAGCTATAAAAGATGGACAAGGAAAACAAAAACATGCGAATCTGGTTTCAGGTAATCGCAGACGAGTAGTAGCCCCTTGTGATGATGGGAAGGAAAACCCTTGGACTAGAGAACTAGTACTTCCTACCGACTCAAACTTAGTCAAGGGAAATGTTTAGCCGTTAAACATACTACAGTTTGGCTGTGCGTGGTAATTTTACAATATTAATAGTTAGGACCACATCAGTAGGGTGGAAACAGTTAGTTTAGACATTTTCAAACGCGAATTCATCTCAGGGTTCCGTACCCCAAAACCTTAAGATATCGCTATTTACCAATGTCATAGAGACTTCCCACTTGTCAACCGCCATCGCAGCCGCTTTGGTAATTGTTTCCCTGATATCATTATGCCTTATTACCCTAAACGAGCAGAAAGGGAGGGCACAAAATGATGAGGCAAGCTTTACTCCCTATACTAATCCTACATTTGGAGTAAGGACTGAGTATCCCTCAGATTGGGGAAGAATAGATCTCTCATTCTTGCAAAACAATTCTGCTGATATTGAGTTTTATCCGCTTGATGATCCTTCGGCAATAAAACAAGTAAAAATACAGATCGAGACCATGCCGATGGCACAAAATATGACGTTACAAGGCTACACTGATGTGAAGATTAATTCAGTTGAAGGTCAGATTCTTGAATCAAATGGGACCTCTCTGGCGGATCTACCAGCTCATCAAGTCGTTTCTGCCAATTCAGGCATAAAAATGATGCAAGTTTGGACAATTGAAGGTGATAAAGTATACACTGTTACATATGTAGCAGAGGAAGAAGACTTCGAAGAAGACCTTCAGTTAGCAGAAAGGTTGATTCAGTCGTTTGAAATAACCGAGTGATTTATATGATTATTGTCAGTAAGCAGGTTAATGATCATCTCCTGCTAGTTGCAGCTTATGCCTGATTGAGCGTGCATTTACCACTTCGGATTAATTGGTCTATTCCTGACTTTCCGGTAACATCTGAGTTGCTCTAAGTAGTTCAGATTCTGCAGCATCTATTTCCTGCAACGTGGTAGCATGCTCGTCTTTCAACGCCGCCTCTTGGGCCTGGTCTATATGGGTCTGCAGCGGACTAAACTCCTGAGTCATTGCCTCAACATGAGCAGGATCAAACTGTCTACTAATAATTTGAAAAAGTTCTCCGCTAGCTGAATTTAATTCATCAAGTAGAGTAGTAGTGTCGTTATTTTCTAATGCTTGACGCGCCTCAGTTAGATCCTGAGTTAGTAATTCGAAGTCAGCTTGTGTTAAGTTCGCAGAGAGAGCTGCCGTGCCTGTCTTATTAGCAAGAGTTTGATTTTCAATAGAATTCAATACGACACCAGACTGATTTACTATACTGGTTTGATTAGGCAGGCTATCCGTAGAGTTAACGGCATTTTGTTGTTCCAGTTGGCCGGCTATTGGTAGCAAAGTAGTCCCTCCAAATGGTGAGGTAAAGATAATTAATAGTGGTATTACCACAATAAATACTACGGCAAGATATTTCTGTTTTCTGTCATTCATTACTATGAAAATGAGCCTACGGATAATATAATGATTACAGTTAGATAGATAGTATATGGGATCAATAGTCCAATACTCAATGTATTCTACTATCGTTGTGGTGTAGCAGGAATGAGACGGTCAAGGACAGACGAAGGAAGAGTTGACGAATTCGATGTAGTGTTTCCTACTCCCGATGTTTGAATATTTTCCACTCCTCTAGACGTTGGAATCTGTATAAAAGGAGTGACTCCTTGACCTCCTGCTCCTCCTGTCACTA
>CAYTQD010000023.1:16489-20251 GCA_964439995.1 uncultured Nitrososphaeraceae archaeon | reverse complement strand
CACATTTATCCTGATACAGTGGTGAACGCTGAATCAATTGTTACAAGAAACCTCTCTAGATATCTTCTGGTTAAGGATGAATTAATGGTCTCATTTCTTGATAAGCCTCTTCTTATCCATTTTTCCGTAATCCATATTATATGAATTTGGGAGATAAGAGATGTTGGATTCCCAACCTAAGCTATCCTACTTTATATCTAAAGCCGAGAAAGTGAAGGGAATCACGTTCAACAAGAAGATTCGAGTAGCGATCCTAAGTAGTTTTACAATTAATGGCTTAGAAGAATCTCTTATCGTAAAATGCGCTGAAAAAAACATAGAATGCCTTACCTACAGTTCGCCCTACAATCAGTATAATCAGGAAATTCTGTCTCCTTCAAGTACCCTTTACGAATTTTCACCCGATCTGACTTTTATGATTGTTGACACAAGAACCATTCTATCATCTCTTTTTTACAACCCGTATTCAGTCTCTGCCTCAGAACGCAGAGAGTATATCGATAACCGCGTAAAGGAGATTGTTAACCTAGTCAAAAAGTTCACTGCAACATCAAACTCTAAATTAGTAGTTGCCAATTTTCATACTCCAGTCTATTCTCCGTATGGTATTTGTGAAACAAAAGCTGAATATGGATTTAGAGAAATGATATCAGACCTGAATACCAAGATATCCGATATACTTAAGAATGAATCCTCTGCATTTATTTTTAATTTCGAAGGTTTTGTCTCCAAATATGGAGAGGTAAATATCTTTGATTATCGTCAATTTCTTTTTGGCGATATCAAGGTCTCACTGAATTATATCCCTTACCTAGCAGTGGAACTGATGGGGTATATCGTAGCCGCCGCTGGAATTAATAGGAAATGTATAGTACTTGACCTCGATAACACCCTATGGGGTGGTATTGTTGGGGAAGATGGATTTGAGGGAATAAAACTTTCACCTCAGCCCCCGGGGACGCCCTTTATTGAGTTCCAACGGTTTATTCTATCACTCTGGGAAAGAGGAATAATCCTAGCAATAAATAGCAGAAATAACGAAGAAGAGGCGATGCAGGTAATTAGAGAACATCCAAATATGATTCTCAGAGAAGATAATTTTGCAAGTATCAAGATCAACTGGAATGATAAGATCACAAACATGAAGGCTATAGCCGAGGAACTGAATATTGGACTTGATAGCACGGTTTACTTTGATGATGATCCTGTGAACAGGGAACTGATGTTAAGAGCCTTACCAGAAGTTATGACAGTTGACTTCCCGGAAGACCCTGCACTCTATACTCAAAAGCTCATGAGCCTAATCGATTTCAATACTTTTTCTATCACAGATGAGGACAAAAACAGAGGTCGAATGTGTATCGCAGATAGAAAGAGAAGTCAATTGGAGAGTTCAGTCAATAATTTGGATGACTTTCTTTCTCAGCTTGACATAAGGATAAACATAAAAAAGGCTGATAAATTTACGATCCCTAGAATATCACAGCTAGTACTAAAGACTAATCAATTTAATCTTACTACGAGGCGTTTTCAAGAGGAGGATATTTCAAAATTCAGTCAGGATAAGAATATGTTCCTAGGTTGCGCCCAAACTTCAGACAAGTTCGGCGATAATGGAATCACAGGAGTTTTTATAGTAAAGAAGAATCCGAATTATTCAGAATGGAGCATAGAATTATTTCTTTTAAGCTGTAGGGTAATGGGCAGAAGGATCGAATATGGCATCATGGAATACATCTTAAATGAGGCAAGAAAGGAAGGCGTAAGAGTGGTAAGGGGCAGATATATACCAACTAAGAAGAATAAACCTTGCGAAAATTTTCTTCCCAGTTCGGGTTTCAATAAGGACGGAAACGACTGGATATGCCCTCTCGAGGTTCCTTTCAAAACGGTAAAGCATATGGAGTTGATAGCAGAATGAAGTCTAGCGCACTTTACGACATCATCGCAAGGGTCATGGAGGTTCCTGTTTCCCAAATCAACGACGAATCAAGCCCTGAAACTATCGAAAACTGGGATTCGTTTCACGGTTTGGTATTAGCTGATGAACTTGAAACACAATTTTCTGTAAAATTTGTACTTGAGGACCTGACTAGTGTTAAGAAGGTGCGCGACATAAAAACAAACCTTGCAAAGTATGGCATATTGATAGATGATGAAGTCAGATATAGCACAATACAGGCTAGATGATATAGAGCCCGGCCTTACGAAAAAGTTCAAAATTAAAGTTACAGAATCAATGGTGGATGAATTTGCCAGACTTACAGGAGATTATTCACCCATACACATGGAGGAGGAATATGCTCGGACAACTAGCTATGGTGATAGAGTATGTCACGGTATGCTCGTGGGATCCTTCCTTTCCCGCTTAGTAGGCATGCACCTTCCCGGTAAACACGGTCTATTGCTTTCATATTCCTTAAGACACCTCCTGCCATGCTATTTGAATCAGGAAATTGAGATCGACGGAAGCGTCATAGAGAAGAGCGCAGCTACTAGAATTGTTACTCTCAAGGCAAAAATTACAGATACCTTTGGGAAAACCCTTGTAGACGGTACATTGAAGGTGCTATTGAGGGAATAATTTGATTTGATTCAGTTTGCAATTTCTGAAAAGATAGATCTTGGTTGCTAACTAAGATTGTGAGTTGTATAGTAGCCGTAAGTTTTCATAGAACTAATAGATATTTCGCGTGCTCACGCTCAAAAAAAATCTATGAACCGGTAGTGGCTAATGCAATCGCAATTGACCTTGTGTGTGTGATTGATATATTTACATTCGAAGCTCTTATCTTTCTATCTTGAACCGCTACGACAGGCTTCCCATTCTGATTATGGCTGATTTCGATATCACTCATTTTGGTAGGCTTCGCAAGGCACTTGAGTAGGGACTCCTTTGCGGCAAAGATCCCAGCAATATGAGGATACGGATCCGAATATTTCATGCAGTATGACAGTTCTGATTCCGTAAAAATAGAATGATAAAAGCTAGCATTCTTATTATTCAGTGGCTTTTTTCTAAACTGCCGTATTTCTATTACATCGATACCTATGTTCATGCTGCCACAAATCCCTACCTTAGGATTCTATGAGAGGTTTATTACTATATGCCTAGAATTTGAAGCAGAAATTACTCTAGCCGACTTTTTGGTTCGGGATTATTGCTTATTTGGTATGTTTTCCATAATGCTTGAATCAAAGTGTTCTCTTGAATATGACTTCCCGGCTTGAATATGACAGAAGTACTAATAGTACAATTATTTCCTATAACTGCTCCAAAATGATCCATCCCTGTATCAATTGTCTTACCCTTGTCAATTTCATAAGTGATTCTTTCTTTTCGAGGCATAGAATTGTCTGTTGCTGAATATGCCCCAAACCAAACATTCTTTCCTATCAAGCTATCTATTATAACATTCTGATGTGGTATTTTATCATCACCTGACAGATATGATCTGCCAACTTCGCAATTAAATCCGATCTGTGTTTCATTTCCTATCATACAGTTTCTAATAAGTGAACTCATACCAATGAAACTTCCTTTACCAATGTATGTAGGCCCATTTATCTTACAAAAATCATCGATAGTAACACCATTTTCAATTAAACATGGACCATCAATGATAGTTGACTTAGCTATCGATACATTTGGAGACACTGATGTTTCTGTCAGTTCCTCCTGCAAAATTCTTTGAACTATATAATGAAAGTCCCATGGATAGACGATAGGGTTTACTAAGATGTTATTATCCTTTTCCAATT
>CAYTQD010000023.1:0-16479 GCA_964439995.1 uncultured Nitrososphaeraceae archaeon | reverse complement strand
TTGTGAGTACCACAAGGCTGAATTTAATGGCATTTCCAAGCGATTCATACTACTTCCTTTAATAGATATCTTAAAACTACGAGCAGAAGTACTGGTGTCAGTTAGTATTTCATCATCGTCATTACTATTATTATTACTATTATTACTATTATTACTATTATTAGTATCATATTCATCAACACTAATTTCGGGAAAGTTATCTTGAATCAGCCTTAATACAGTCCTGCATTCTGAGGGAACCATAATTCTGTGAATATTTAAAATCCTCTTAACTATACTTAAATTTCTCACTACGAGGGGCAGACCCAGAACGTGAAGTGATGAGACAGATAGCTTGTCGTCGTTTGTTAACAATGAGGTTAAGTAGTGCTTGGAAAGGGAGAAGAATACTTCCATGTTTAGTATATGCATACAAATAAAAGATAAGATCCATTTAATTGGTTAGGTTACTAAATATGGTTAGTCCATAGAGGATAACAACTGAATACCCGCCGTTAGATGAGAACTGGAAAGTAGATAACCCTGAGAAAGGGGCTTTTTCAAATAAAAGAAGCCCTAGCCGGTATTCGAAACCGGGACCTAAGGTTTACGAAACCTTCGCTCTGCCAGGCTGAGCTACTAGGGCAACGCCTTGCATCCAGATGCTATGTGAAAATTTGTGCTTCTTTATTTAATTTTTCATTGG
The DNA here is from genome assembly GCA_964439995.1 of uncultured Nitrososphaeraceae archaeon. Classification (GTDB taxonomy): domain Archaea; phylum Thermoproteota; class Nitrososphaeria; order Nitrososphaerales; family Nitrososphaeraceae; genus TH5893. The sequence goes on along the minus strand of CAYTQD010000023.1, from coordinate 15,794 downwards.
TCCTCGGTGTGGGATGTATTGACTGACTTAAATTATGGTACAGATTTAATACTTCCAGATTTGTAACTTTGTCTGTGAAGGTATCTATCTCTGGTATTAGAGGCGTTTATAGTTTCGCTGATCTTAGTGTATACGAGGTAGTCAAATTTAGCAGACTATTTGCACAATCTATGACTAGACCTGGCGAAAAATGCGTAATTGGAAGGGACACAAGGCCGTCCAGCATAGCAATTTCTAAGGTTGTCGCCGCATCTATCATGCAAGAAGGCGTTGATGTATATGATCTTGGTATTGCCCCAACACCAATGGTTTTTCGTGAATCACGAAAATGTCATGCTGGATGTATAGTAACTGCATCTCACAACCCACTAGACTGGAATGGACTAAAGTTTATCCTGCAAGGACGAGGCATCTTTGACAATGAATTACAAATCATGTTAGACAAGGTCTCTCCCACTGATAGACCAAATCATGAATTTGGAAGCTCGTTGCAGGCTGCTTCAAATTACGTAAATGAAATAGTTGAGTTAGTAAAAACACACGCAAACTCCCCTAGACACATAAAGGCAGGACTAGATCCAGGGGGTGGTGCAGCTTGTGTATTTGTTAACAGACTATTCAAGAAATTAGGACACAGGTTTCACAGCATAAACGACATTTACGGGATGTCATCAAGAGGTACAGACCCTACCGTAGATGATCTGAATGACTTGGCAGGGCTAGTCATCGCCAATGAACTTGACTTTGGATTTGCATTAGACTTAGACGGAGATAGACTTGTTGTAGTAGACAAGCAAGGCAAGAAATTAACTCCGGACACAACTCTGTTGCTTTGCGTGGCATCTTCCCTCAACTTAGGAATGAAAAAGTTTGTCACAAGCATAGACACTAGCGTCGCAGTTGAGAAATTCATCAAGTCCTATGGGTCTGCTTCAGTCAGCTTTGATTTTTCAAAGGTCGGTGAGTCTAATGTAGTTAAATTGATGTTAGAGGTGGATGCGGATGCAGGGGGGGAAGGAAGCAGTGCCGGGTTCATTATGCCGAAATTTAACATGTGTAGGGATGGGTTCTTGGCCAGCGCAATAATATCATCACTTGATGACAAGACCATAAATGAATGCATAAAATTTTCAGGTCAGTATGCACAAGCAAGAACAAAAATCCCTTTATCTTCTGATTTGCATGGCACGTTCATAGAGAAATTATCTGGTTTCTTAAAGAGAGAATCTTCAGAGATTCTAACAATCGATGGCGTCAAGGCGTTAATAGACGATGATTCCTGGGTTCTTGTGAGAGGTTCAAATACAGAGCATGCTATCAGAATCTCAGTTGAATCAAGATCGACCTTATTACAGTCACTATATGATAAGGTGATGCACGAAGTCCGGTTAGCTTATGAAGGGGTTAAATGAAAGAGAGATCGTAAATCTCTTCGTCCATAACCTCAGGGAGGTCAACCCTTCTAGGGATGTGGACAACTATAGACAATATTTCGCAGCGAGAGAGATCGGGAATGACGACGTGTCAATCATGTCGCCTGCGAAGAGATTGACGAAAGGGTTCAAACTTGTCTTCAAATCTGACATGCTTATGGAAAGTACCGACGCCCCTCCAGGAATGAGACCATGGCAGATAGCTAGAAAGAGTGTTGTATCTTGCGTAAGCGATTTTTCAGCAAAAGGTATCAAACCGTTTTATATTTCCTTGATTTCAATAGGGATCCCTTCTGGATACTCGCCAGACGATATTTTAGACTTGGTAAGAGGCTTCAAAGTATCCTCGAAGGAGATGGGAGTAAACTTCGTAGGTGGAGACACAAATGAGTCCAGTGAATTAGTTATTGATTGCAGCATGATAGGGTTTTCAGATAGTGGTTTTATCCCATCTAGAAGTGGCGCTGCGCCAAATGACTTTATAGTTGTCTCAGGAGAATTCGGATACCCTCCTTCAGGATTGAAGATTCTTAATAAGGGTGCCAAGGCCACAGGAACTTTTAAGCGTAATGCAATTTCATCAGTAATTAAACCTAAACCACAACAAAAGTTTGGAATATCTCTGGCAAAGTGCTTCTCCTCCTCCATGGATTCCAGCGACGGTCTTGCTACATCTCTTTATGAACTAGCGATACAAAGCAAAGCCAATTTCTTCATAACCAAGACGCCCTCCGCAAAAGGAATCAAGGAATTCGCGAATAATAATAACTTGGATTACAGTGAGTTGGTTTTCCATGGAGGAGAAGAATATCATATAGTAGCAACTATTCCCGCTGATAAAATAAACTGGGCAGAGAAAATAGCGAAGAGGCTTAATTTAAGAATGTTGGTTATAGGGCGGGTAACCAAGGGTGATGGCAAGGTGTTCTTAGCACGGTCTGAAGATATGAGTAATGGCTTCGCACTCCTTGATAACCGTGGCTACCTCCATTTATCCGGCAAACATAAGAGATGACTTTTAGAATCTCCCAAAGTTAATATGTTACACCAGACAAACATGTCTCTACTCGTGAACATAGAGGAGGTTTCCCAACACAAGTGGGGAGTAGCCCATATATTTAGCAGTTATAACAATACTCTGGTCCATATAACTGATATTAGTGGTGCTGAAACAGTCGCATTCAGCTCTGGCGGAAGACATGTAACAGCCGATAGGTATGAATCGTCTCCATACGCGGCTATGAAATCCGCAGTCGCCGCGGCAGATGTCGCAAAATCAAAAGGTATCACCGCCTTGCATATTCGAGTGCGGGCTGTTGGGGGGGTAGGGCCAAGAATTCCCGGCCCCGGGGCACAAGCCGCGATAAGGGCTTTGGCTAGGGCTGGATTCAGAATTGGAAGGATTGACGATGTCACCCCGATTCCTCATGATACTACTAGGAAACCTGGAGGGAGAAGAGGTCGGAGAGTCTAGAACATACAGTTCGAAGCTCGTTTGAGTTTTGAAAAAACTGGTTTTATGAATTTCCTACTCCCTGTCTATACTTTCCTTCTTAAGTTTCTCTGAGAATGAAACCAGCTTACCATGGTCTTCGATTTTAATTGTTGTATTTACCCTGACATATATCCCGATAGATCGGAAAAGCATGAGCAATTCGCTTCCTGATATTCTCTGTTGAATTTCACCCGACTTGATTAGGTTAGCTATTCTCCTCGTTATCGTTCCTGTCTGAAATGGAAATTGGGATTCCGCAAGCTTCAAGACTTCTTCTCCTCTATCATATAGAAAGTCAGACACGATTTCTCTATCAGTCTTAGTTCGAGCTTTCTGTCCGCGTTCTTTTCGTGTGGCCTCTTCCAGTGCTGCCTGCTTGCGTAGCTCCTTCATTTTCCGAGCCTTAATTATGGCAATATCGGGGTCGTCTTGTTCTTTCGAAGCCATTAACCTTTTATCACTCCCAACGGAACTAGTCTAGCCACTTTTGTTGCAATTCCTAAAGAATGAGAAACGTCGACGACGGCATCTACGTCCTTATATGCATCAGGTGCTTCTTCTATTAGACCGTCTTTAGTTAATGATCTAACGTAAATGCCCTTTGTTTCTAAAGCCCTACTCAGTCCTTCCACAGAATGGGTTCGCTTCGCAGCTGACCTCGACATAGCCCTTCCTGCGCCATGAGCTGTTGACCCGAAGCTTAGGTCAATTGAGTTCTTGTTACCCAGAAGAACCCAGCTTGCCGTCCCCATGGATCCTGGAATGAAGACAGGCTGACCCATGCTATAATACCTAGCTGGTAACTCTTTCATTTCTCCTGGAAATGCTCTCGTTGCACCTTTCCTGTGAACCACCAAATCACGCATCCCGTCACCTTTAATTCTGTGACGCTCCACTTTGGCAATATTGTGAGATACATCATAAACAAGTTGCATGTCAAGTTCTTGACCGTTAATTCTAAATATACTTTCAAACGCCCTTCTAGTCCAATGCGTTATCATCTGTCTATTGCACCATGCAAAGTTCAGGGCAGAGTTCATGGCCTTACGATAGTCGTCACCTTCAGCAGAGTCATTTGGTACACACGCAAGTTCTCTATCTGCAAGCTTGAAGCCATATTTTTTCAAAGCTTGTTCAGAGATTCTCAAATAATCACTACAAACCTGGTGTCCAAAACCCCGTGAACCGCAGTGAACCAGTATTGTCACCTGTCCTTCGTATTCTAGGCCCATGTTGTGCGCTGCTCTTATGTCATATATTCTGTCCACCTTCTGCACTTCAAGAAAGTGATTACCGGAGCCCAGACTACCCAACTGCATAACGCCCCTCTTTCTCGCGATATCGGACACCCTAGATGGGTCTGCTCCCTCCATTTTACCTGATTCTTCACAAACTTCCTTGTCCTGTTCCATACCATATCCACGTTCAATTGCCCAATTCACCCCCTCTACCAATAACTCATCGAGCTCCGATCTAGTAAGCTTAAATACTCCTTCACTTCCCACCCCCTTGGGAACAGATCTGAATAATTCATGAACCAGATCCTTGAGTCTTGGCCTCAAATCTGATTCATTTAAAGCAGTTCTAATTAATCTTACACCACAATTGATATCATATCCTACTCCGCCTGGACTAACAATACCATCCTCAAGAGTGGTGGCCGCAACTCCTCCAACTGGAAATCCATATCCCTCATGACCGTCGGGAAGAACTACAACATGTTTTACCACGCCGGGCAAGGTCGCGACATTCACCGCCTGATCTATAGTTCTATCCATGATCATCTTTGAAATTAGTTTATCACTAGCATATATGGTAACAGGAACACGCATCCCCCTAGATTCGTTTTTTTCGATCTGGAACTGTAGATCGTCGATCTTTCTGACATGATGACTACCGCTTCTGGTTACTAATTCATTCATATTTCTTATCTTAATTACATTGTTGATATCACATGCGATCCTATAAATATGAATCCTATGGCTACAAGATTTGTCTAATCACCACTTAGAACGTGTCAGGTTACAAAAGGTTTCACACCATAAGAGAGCAGATAGGTGGATGCCAGTCTTACTGCGTTTCTGGCCGATTTATACTACACTTCAGGCAAGATTTATTTTTCTAATTTTTCCTTTGTGATATATAATGCCCATACTTCCTATAGACTCCGGAAGGTACGGAAGCAAAGAAATCAAACAGATATTTGAAGAAGAACAGAAACTACTATACCAAATACAATTTGAAGCAAGTGTTGCATGCGCGCAGGGTCAGATCGGCTTGATCCCTTCTTATGCCTCAAAAGAGATTGCAGAGATCGCTAAGTCTGGAGCAATTAGTCTTAAAAGGGTTAGAGAACTAGAATTGGTCAGCGACCATGACACAGCGGCATTAATAGAAGCTCTTGCCGAACAGTGCTCCCCAAGAACCAAGCCATGGATTCATTATGGACTAACGAGCAGTGACGTCGTAGACACTGGCACTTCGATGCAACTTAAAGATATGTTGACCATAATCGAACCCAAAGTTTCTTGCCTAGCCACAATTTTGATCGATAAAGCATCAAAATATAGGACTCTACCTGCGGTAGGTAGAACACATGGTCAACACGCAAGCATAATTTCGTTTGGGCTTAAATTCGCTGTGTGGGCAGCAGAAATGGCTAGGCATATTGAGAGGTTAGAACAAGGCAAGAAAAGGATTTTAAGGTGTAAAACGTTGGGGGTTGTGGGAACAGGTTCTCTAATGGGTGAGAGTGCGCTGGCAGTTCAGGACCTAGTTGCAAATAAATTGGGTCTTATCCCAGTCGACGCCGCTACCCAGGTTGTTTCTCGCGAAGGATACGCTGAAATGCAATTTTTACTCGCATTATTGGGTTCAACTCTTGACAAGATAGCGATCGAAATAAGAAATTTGCAAAGAACGGAGCTGGCCGAAGTCACCGAGCCCTTTAGGCTAGGACAAATTGGCAGTACAGCAGTACCAGTTAAGCGTAATCCAATTAAGAGCGAAAGAGTTTCCTCTCTTGCAAAAGTGTTGCGAGCTTTGGTGAACGTAAGCATGGAAAATATTACGCTGTGGCATGAAAGAGACCTTTCGAATTCGGCCAATGAGCGGTTTACTATTCCAACTAGTGCTGTACTAATAGATGAAATGTTGAACTTGACCACCAAAGTTATCTCGGACCTACAGATACATCAGGGCAGGATAAGTTCCAACATAAACATCACAAAGGGTCAGATTTACGCCGAGTTCGTTCTTGAGGCACTATTGAAAAAGGGAGTTCCTAGGTTTGAAGCTTATAGGGAGATTCAAAGAGTGGCATTCCATGCCCTTCGAAATGAAGGAGATTTTTTAGAGGCGATGATTGAAGATCATTGGCTATCAAAGAAGATTAAGGAAGACGAGTTACGAGCGTTATTCGATCCTAGTGAGCATACAGCCGCTGCGTCGAAGATAATTGATGGCGTAGCAAGACTGGTAAAGGAAACTAACCTGAAGTTTTCCCTTAGCTAGATAGCTGTTCTGTGTATCCTACAAAAATTCTTGTGGATCATCGAGCCGTACTGGAGGGCCTTCTTTCGTTGCATTGCGGACTTTTTAGGTATAGCCATAGAAATTGCTACCCGCCGCAGAATATGTTTTCGCACCATGTCATTAGGACCATTAATCTTCTGTTCGATTGGAATACTCTTTGCGAAGGAGATAAAATCAGGTGATAGGAATGGCTGTATCACTCTGACCCCAAGTTTTCTGACTACCCTGCCAATTTCCTGCGTGAGTGTAAACTCATTTTCAAGCTTTTCATCCATTAGCTCCATGAGCCTAGCATTGCCTTGAGCATAAGCTGACCTGAATCTATCATACCCGCAGAAAAGTTCATCGCAACCGTTAGCAGTCAAAATAGTTTTACAACCATTTGCTTTAGCAATTCTTCCAATATAGAAAAATCCGATACAGTTTTCAACGTGAGAAGTAACCTTGCATTTCATTTTATTGTAAATCTGATTTGCATTTTTTTCAAATGACTCTCTATCTAAGTTCAATATCTTATGCGGGAGATTCATCTTACGTGCAATTTCACTTGATAAGGAAATGTCATGTGATGCCGGAAAGCCTATAGTTACTAAAGTCACTTTCACCCCGATATCCATGCATATCTTTGCGAGTAGAGTACTATCTACTCCTCCAGAGAAGGCAATAGCTATAGCTTCATTTCTTACTATCGTCTGCTCCACTGCCAAGTAGAGTGCGTTCCTTAAGATCCTTAGCAACGTAAAATACTTGCTTCCAATGCTTTTTCATTGTATAAAATTCTTGTTGGTTATAGTCTAGAATGGAAACTTTGGATCGGCTGGGCCTCGGGTGAATAATCTATTCAACTTAGGCTAGAGAATATCATTGTGTCCTTAAAGCTATAACATCTATCGCGTATAACATTTTATATGCGATAGTACTTTCCATCCTGGGGAGTTTTATGAGCGGGGTCGTAACAGATAGCGATCTTAGATATATCGATCCAATGGGCAATCTTATGCGAAATAGAATAGAGCTCTCTACGTCGAATATTCTATCTTTTTTGGGTCACAATTATGAGTACAATGTAAGAGTAAACCTAGACGGGTCCAATTTTGTTTATTTAGATTTTAAGGTCAATGACAAGTACATAGAAATAATAGATTCTGAAGCGGACCTAGAAAAGTTCAAGATGCTGAAGAGAAATGTACCAGGGATCAAGCTCCTTGGAGTAGGCCAATCGAACTATGCGGCTAACAAGAAAGAATTAGAATCGTTTTTTGCGTTTGACTCTTTATCGGATAAGGTTGGATCTATCTTTATCGAGGATCCATCTCTGGCGTTTGATTACGCACATGTCTTACCACTAGTAAAAAAATGCTCAATCCTGCATGGTCACACCTCTACAGTCATGGTTGAAATAATTGGGAACATGACGAACGGCTTAGTGATAGATTTTGGTGATGCCAAGAAAATTATCAAGGAGACTCTAAATGTGTTAGACCATAAATTTTTTATAAACAAGCAGTACCTCGATAATGAAGATAATCTTCACTATCATATAGTTTTCGAAGGTCCTGCGGGATACTTTAATTTACAATTACCAAAAACTACAACCTTTATCTTGCCTGGAGAAGCCACTGTGGAAAATATTTCCTCCGAGATTATTAAACTTCTAGCACCAAAGATGCCTTCTAATGTGGAAGCCCTTGGTGTATATGTTTATGAGGGGGTAAATAAGGGCGCACATATTATCGCGAGAACAAAACCTGGCAAGTTATGATAGAGTCGAAGGCATTAGTGATGCTTTCTGGCGGCTTGGATTCTGCCACGTGCCTTTATTGGGCGAAGGAAAATTTCTCTGAAGTTTATGCCATTACATTTGATTATTACGACAGAATTGAGAACGAAAAAAGAGCGACCGTTGCGTTATCTGAAAAGGCAAACACGTTAGAACTCTTCAGGATTAGCATTCCTTTTATCAGAGAATCTTCAGACTTTGATAAGCGTAAGAATTTTTCCTTTAAGAAGGATGAGAGGTGGTCATCCTATATTCCTGCAAGAAATCTAATCTTCTATTCAATTGCAGCACATTATGCAGAATTTCTTGATATTAAATGGATTATAGGTGGTCATAACAAGGATGATGGCTTATTTTTCAAGGATGCGACAGCATCTTTTGTAAAAGACATGAATTTACTATTCAGTCGAGGATGCTTATATTGTGATGGCGTACCATACACTATACTAGCACCTTTTGCAGAGTTGGACAGGATAAGGATCATCAACCTAGCAATAAAATTGAAGGTTCCACTCGATTTGACCTGGAGTTGCCATCGTGGGGAAGAGACACATTGTGGGCAATGTTATGCCTGTAAAAGTAGATCCGAGGCGTTTAGATTTTTAGGGATTACTGATCCTGTGTTCAGTACAAGTATCAATACTTCTTCCTAGTAGCTAGGCCAATGACTAGATAGTTGGAAAAAAAATGGTGGCACATTATTACTGACGTACAAAATATCAGTGTTAAAGGTCAAATCTAAAAGTAAAGCTCCCCTGTCAAAGGAAGCTTTTTATTCTGGGCATTATGTCTTTGAATTGCAGTGTCTTCATCGACGCCACAACATCAGCCAAAAAGGCCTCTTACGACTTTACAGCGAGGAATAAACAGAAGAGTTGCGGTAAGGCTAAAAAGTGAGATAGAATATCGGGGCAAAATGAGCAATGTCGATTCGTATATGAATCTCATCCTCGTCGATGCTGAGGAGTTTAATGGATCTAATGTTATTGCTAATTATGGTAAGGTAGTGATTAGAGGTAATAATGTACTTTTTATTAGACTAGAAAAAGAATTCTGACCTTAGATTATACCCTAACGGATAAAAATGGTTCGACGATATCTCTTTACTTCTGAGAGTGTTACAGAAGGACACCCTGATAAAATATGTGATCAAATTTCTGACTCCATACTGGATGAATTTCTAAAGCTGGATCTAGATTCAAGGGTAGCCGCAGAATCAATGACTACGACTGGACTAGTTATAGTTGCCGGTGAAGTAACGTCGCGGGGTCGACTAGACGTACAACAGGTAGTCAGAAATACAATAAAAGAAATCGGTTATGATAAATCTGAATACGGATTTGACTGTAACAATTGTTCTGTCTTGGAATCATTGCATGAACAGAGTCCAGATATTTCCCAAGGGGTGACACCGAACAGCTTCAAGCAACAAGGCGCAGGAGATCAAGGTCTCATGTTCGGCTATGCAACGGATGAGACTCGAGAACTGATGCCCTTGCCTATAGCAATGGCCCATAGGCTATCGATGACCCTGTCAGAAGTCAGGCGAAATAAGAAATTGGGATGGATCCGACCTGACGGTAAATCTCAGGTCTCAGTAGTCTACGAGGATTTTAAACCGAAAAGAATTGACACCGTAGTTGTTTCTACCCAACATTCGCCTGAGATCGGATTAGAACAGCTCAGGGAAGAAATTATTGAAACTGTAATAAAGCCAGTTTGTGTTGACTGGATAGATAGTAATACCAAGTTCCTGGTAAATCCAACAGGACGATTCGTAGTCGGAGGCCCACCAGCAGACACCGGTTTAACAGGACGAAAGGTTATTGCCGATACATATGGTGGCATGGGGAGACATGGAGGAGGCGCATTTTCAGGAAAAGATCCTTCGAAAGTAGATAGATCTGCTTGTTATATGGCAAGGTATATTGCCAAGAACATTGTAGCATCTGGCTTGGCAGAAAGATGTGAGGTGCAGCTCGCTTATGCTATAGGGATTGCTGAACCTGTTTCAGTAATGGTAGATACCTTCGGCACATCAAGAATCGCTGAAGAATTAATCGAAGGAAAAGTAAGAAATACCTTCGACATGAAACCAGCAGGCATCATAGAGACCCTTGATTTGAAGCGGCCTATTTATAAAAAAACAGCAGCATATGGACATTTTGGCCGAAACGATCCTTCCTTTACGTGGGAACGTACAGATGTATCGTTGATCAGATAATTTCGTCCCCCTGCGAGATCAATCGAGGACCTGTCTGAGCTTCATCTGCACTGTCGTGTAATCAAATTCTTTTCGACGACGGCTCAAAGAGAGTATACCATACTATTACATAGAAATCAATTTAGATTACCTCAACCTGAAAAACCCTAAACCAAAAACTAAATCTTCAGTCTAGTTAAATAGGCTCTCTGTAACAACTATCTTCTATGTGGAATAGATAGAAATAGATACCTATTCTGTTACTATCTATTTCGGGATTTATTGCTAGATGGCAAAGTAGCGCTAGTTACTGGCTCAACAAAAGGAATTGGGCTAGCTATTGCTAAGGAGTTTGTCGAACAAAACGGTGCTATTGTTGTAGTCTGCTCTAGGAGCGAGGATAAAGCTAAGAGAGTAGCGACTCAACTCAATGGTAAAGCGGACTTTGCTGGTGTTGATGTAACTAGCGATGCCAGTGTTGACAGATTGATGAAAAGAGTGTTGACTTCTCATAGGCACGTAGATATTCTGGTAAACAATGCTGGATACCCGTTCGAAAGGCAAATTTGGTACAAGCCATTTCATAAAATTGAAACTAGCTCCCTAAAGGCAATACTTGAGGTAGATACTATTGGATCTGTTAGGATGGCCAGAGCAGTTGTGAATAGTATGCTCTGTAACCATCGCGGTGGAGTCATAGTCAATATTTCTTCTACTCCTGCTATATCTGGTCATTACGAAGGGGCTCCGTATTCAATGGCAAAAGCCGCTATAATAGCACTGACTAAGCATATTGCACTCGAATATGGCTGCAAAAATATTAGGGCATACACTCTTATGCTAGGCAACATCGCAACTGAAGCCACTTACGGCTTAATGACTGATGAAGAAAGGGAGAAAGGAATACAAGAGGCCGCAATGAAAAGGTGGGGCACTTCGGAGGAAGTGGCCAAAGTCGCAGCCAGTGTAGCGAGTGACACCTTCTCTTTCGTTACAGGCAATACTATAGTAATAGACGGAGGAACAGTAATATCATAATAAAGATGAACTTACGATCGATTCGACACTAAGGTAACCCAATCCATGATAGCTAAAAATAAGAAAGAATACGATGAATTTGACTTGGTAGAGCAGGAACTTCCGTCTGATATAGAGGAGAAAAAGAAGAAGGGAGGTCTTCGTTCCGGCTATACTACCGGTACCTGTGCAGCTGCTGCCACTAAAGCTTCACTGATGACCGCAATTACAGGAAGGCTGCTAAAAAGGATCGACGTTTCGCTGCCCAACGGGCGAACCGCTAGCTTGCCAATAGCATGGACAAGGAAAAACGAGGATTTCTCTGTTACAACCTCAGTCATCAAGAATGCAGGCGATGATCCAGACGTCACTCATGGTGCAGAGATCTGTTCCACAGTGTCATCTCTTCCCGTAAAGGGTCAGGTCAGTATCGAAGGGGGAAAAGGGGTAGGAAGAGTAACCAAACCAGGCTTGGGCCTCGAGTTGGGAAATGCCGCTATCAATCCTGTGCCTAAGTCAATGATAATTCAAGCGGTAAGGGATGTAGCATCAGGTCAACTTCAATTGCATGGCTTTAGAGTTGTAATCTCAGTACCGAGAGGAGAGGAGATTGCAGAACAAACTGATAACCCCCGGCTTGGTATCGTTGGTGGAATTTCAATCCTAGGTACAACTGGAATTGTCTTACCCTATTCAACAGCCTCTTTCGCAGCGTCAATTAGGCAAAGTCTTGACGTATCAGTTGCGATGGGTACGGACAAAGTAATTCTGACGACAGGTGGACGCAGCGAAGATTTCTCCAAAAAGCTGTTTGGTGATTCGTTTCCAGACCATGCATTTATACAGGTAGGTGATTTTATTGGCTATAGCATAAGACAATGCGTTAACAAAAATATTCGAAAAGTGATTGTTGCAGGCTTTATAGGAAAACTAACAAAGATGGCGATGGGGGTTAAGCAAACCCACGTAAGAGGGTCCCACGTTAATATGGAATATATGGCCAAAATTGCTTCCAAGTGCTCATCGTCGATGCAGATCATTGAGGAAATAAGAACGGCAAATACTGCAAGACATGTTTCTGAGATTATTGATAAGTATCGAGTGGAAGGGTTCTACGATAAGCTATGTAAGGAGGTCTTTAACCAATTAATCGAGTATTCAAATGGAAGGGTTGAGTTGCAGGTGATTCTCTTCGAATTCGATGGAAATGCAAGGGGCTCATACCCAGACCGATAGCGGTTATCAGGTTCTTCTCCTCGCCCTTATGTGCCTTGAATAAACTGCCTTGTCAATAGAGAGGCATATATAGAAAAGAATATTTCGTTGTATTTTCCTTTATTAATGTCGTTCCTGTCCATGCGTGGTCCCGCTATTATAGCTATAACAAAACGAGGAATCTTAATCGCAAGAAAAATTAAGGAAAATATCAGCGATGCTGAAATCTATGTTCCTGCTAAACACCAAGACTCCAAGGGGGATGTTACATGGTTCAAAGAGCAGACAGGAGATATTATACTGTCACTATTTAAGAAATATGATGCGTTAATATGCATATTCTCACTTGGAGCTGTGATACGGCTTATCTCACCCGTTTTGGTGAGCAAAAAGAGTGATCCAGCAGTGATTGTAGTAGATGACAAAGCCAATTTCATAATTAGTGCTTTGTCAGGTCATCTTGGAGGAGCAAACGAATTAGCCAGAAAAATATCGTCATTTTTTCCAAACTCAAAGCCAGTTATCACGACAGCAGCAGACGTGAATGAAACAATACCTGTAGACTTGATGGGAAGCCAATTTGGATGGGAAATAGAAAACGATCAAAACGTAACAATGGTAAGTGCGTATATGGTAAATGAAGAAAAGATAGCCCTTTATCAGGACAGCGGCGAGAAGAACTGGTGGGCTAGCGTCCCTCTTCCAAATAATATTACAAGAGTTACAAGTATGGAAAATTTAACTGACCCAGACTTTAAGGGCTGCCTAATAATTTCAGACAAGATAATTAGAGACCCTGACATTTTAAAGAAAGGTGTTATTTATCGACCTAAGAGTCTAGTGGTCGGGCTGGGCCTGCACTGGACGACGAGCAAAGAGAGTATCGATAATGCTATAGAAACTATCATGAAAAGCTATGGTCTGAGCACACGTTGTATTCATTCTGTTGTTTCAATTAATCGCGGTGCCAGGGTAAAAGGATTGCAAATGTTCTCAGAAGAAAAGAAGATCCCTACCGAATTCTTCAGTAAAGAGGAGTTGAGCAAGGTTAAGGTACCAAATCCTTCCCAAACCGTCCTTGACTATGAGGGAACAGCAAGTGTTGCTGAAGCGTCTGCAATCCTAGCTTCTAGAGGAAATTTGATTGTGCCCAAGCAAAAATTTCCACCCGATCTAACTTTAGCTATAGCTGAGATAAACTATTGACAGAACTAAAAAGGGCGCTACTTGTAGTTGATAGGGGAAGTAGGGAACCAGAGGTAAATCAAGAACTTGCTGAGATCTGTTCGCTTCTCAAATTCAAGGGACAATATGATTATTCAAATTACTGCTTCTTAGAAGTCCTTCCCCCTTTTATAGAAGAAGGTATTAGAAAATGTACTGAGAATGGTCCGGCATTTATTACCATAGTCCCGTATTTCCTCTATCCTGGCTTAAAACTAAAGGAAGCAGTTAGGCAAAGCGCGATTATTTGCAAGAATCAAAAATTGAGAATCGGTATCGCAAAGCCACTTTATTATCACTATCTCTTGGGTGAACTGATTATTGAAAGGATTTCCGAAACCAAGATAAAGAACCAAATTAATTTGAAGGACAAAGAGTGTGACGTACTGGTCATCGGACATGGAAGCACTGATAAGAGAGCAAGAGAGGCTTTCGTACATACCGTAAGTAGCTTGAGTCACACTTATCGTAGCGTGAGTTTTTGCTTTCTTGAGTTGGATGAACCCAATATTGAAAAAGCGATAACAAAAATAGCGTCAAAGGATCCAAAGATTTTGCTAATCATGCCGTATTTCCTGCATAATGGGTCTCATATTAAGTACGATGTAGACCAAGAAGTACGTTTGGCACTGGCCAATAATAAAGTCGAAAAAGCATATCTCGCAAGACATTTAGGAGTAGATGAAAAGCTAGTCCAGCTGGTATTAGAACGAGCTTCGGAGGTTGAAAAGAGATCTGGGTTTAAGTAAGACAGAAAGCGGTCACGAAGAGTGGCACACAAAACGGAGGGACATGTCGGAGAAGGCATACGATATAGAATCAAAGAGCTTTAGAATAATAGAAGCTGAGGTAGGAATGCATCGGTACAATACCTTAGAATGGTCGGTAGTCAGAAGGGCTATTCATTCAACGGCAGATTTTGACTTTGCTGGCTCTCAGGAAATAATCTTTGGAAATGATGTATTTTCATCCGCCTTTGAGGCTATCAAGAATAGGTGCGCTATTGTGACTGATGTAGAAATGGTCAGAGTAGCTCTGAATCGAACATTAATTTCAAACCTAGGATTAAGAACGACCTGCAATATCTCGAGTGAGAAAGTTATCACTGAATCAAGAGACCAGAATAAGACGAGAGCAGAACTTGCCATGCGACATTCTATAGCTGACATAGCTGGTGGAATAGTAGCGATAGGTAATGCACCCACTGCTTTGTACGAAACAATCAAGATTGTTAAGGAGGGAATGGCAGAACCGGCACTTATAATTGGAGTTCCAGTGGGATTCGTTTCTGCTCTGGAAGCCAAAAAGGAACTTGCAATGACTAAGGTTGCATTTATCACCAATAATGGAAGAAAGGGAGGAAGCGCCGTTGCGTCTTCGATTGTAAATGCTATTATGTTGCTCTATCAACAGGAATTTTTATAGGTAGGGCGATCATGCTTCAATCCAATAGATCAAAAATATTGTAACAGAGGTCCATATAGGAATGCAGCTCAGTGTTCCCCTCCTGGTATTTTTTGTCTACTTTGGAACACAAGTAAGTCAGTTTGTTTGGTTGAAATCGTCTATTAATTCCTTTTGATCGAATAAGTCTTAAGGTTTATAAGTACAAATCGGGGTTTTTAGTTGCGTAGATTTTGAAAGGAAATCTCAGTTTCTCACTTGATGTTAATAGCTGTGATAAAAACAGTTCTAGTCAATCGAATCTTGCTTCTCCACAAATGGTTATGCACAAAATCCTAGTAATTGGACTAGGACGACTAGGACTCCCTATTGCCAAGTATGTTAAAGACAGGGGCTTTGACGTATATGGATATGACCTAAGCAGTAAAGCAATGGAACGTGCTGAGAAAACAGCTGGAATAAAAAAGGCTGTTAACTTTAGGGGATTTG
>CAYTQD010000022.1:15431-20892 GCA_964439995.1 uncultured Nitrososphaeraceae archaeon | reverse complement strand
CTTTTGTATTAATGGACTCCTACTGTTCTTAGATATTTTGTGAAGTCTTTTTTATTTGAATATCTTTTTTCTTTTAAATTATTGGACCTGCCCTTAGAACTTCCTTAGGCATCCTGCCAAATTTTTCAAAGTTCTTGACAAATAGCCTAGCCAGTTTCCTTGCAGATGAATCGTATTTCCTCTTATCTGGCCATGTATTGCGTGGTTGTAGAATTTCCGACGGAACTCCGGGGCAAGAGATGGGAACTTCTAGGTTGAAAATTCCATCGTTGGCAAATTCGATACCCTCTAAACCATCGGTTAAAGCAGCCCTCACCATCGCCCTTGTATGAGTCAAGTTAATCCTCTTGCCTACACCGTAAGGCCCTCCAGACCAGCCTGTGTTCACCAAGTATACCTTTGTGTGGTGACTACCAATTTTCAGACCAAGCATATCAGCATACACTTTAGCATGAAGGGGCATAAACGGAGCCCCAAAGCACTGTGAAAAAGTCTCTTTTGGTTCTGTAATGCCCCTTTCTGTTCCAGCAAGCTTGCTTGTGTAACCGGACATAAAATGATACATGGCAGCCTCCTTACTCAATTGTGAAATGGGGGGAATGACACCAAAGGCATCAGCGGTTAAAAAAATGATAATCTTCGGATGATCCGCCACACTCGGATTCAGAGACCCTGGAATAAAATCAAGAGGATATACAGCGCGAGTATTTTCTGTGAGGGTCCCATCCGAAAAGTCTGGTTCTCGAGTTCCATTTTTGATTACAACATTTTCCATAACTGCGCCAAATCTGATGGCATCCCAAATCTGGGGCTCATTTTCCCTTTTCAGATCAATGCATTTGGCATAGCAACCACCTTCAAAATTAAAAATACCACTGTCAGACCAACCATGTTCATCGTCACCCACGAGTCTTCGTTCAATGTCTGCTGAAATCGTAGTTTTTCCAGTCCCGGACAAACCAAAAAATAAAGCACTATTACCGTTCTTACCTACATTGGCAGAACAATGCATAGGAAAAACACCTTTCTGTGGTAAGAGGTAGTTGAGTGTAGAAAATATCGCCTTTTTTATTTCTCCAGCATAAGAGGTTGAACCGATAAGAATGATCTTCTTTTTGAGATTCAGAATGATAAAAGTCTCAGTTCTGGTGCCTTCGGATTCTGGAATAGCGCCAAAGTTATTTACTGATAGGATGGTAAATTCTGGTTCATGAGTCTTGAGATCCTTCTTATTTGGGCGTATAAAAATCTGGTTTGCAAAAAGGCTGTGCCATGCTTTCTCAGTAATCACTCTAATAGGTAATCTAGTATTAGGGTCAGCACCGACAAATCCATCGAAAATATAAAACTCTTTTCCCTGCACATTTTTTTTCATTCTACCAAAGATCTTTTCGAAATTATTCTCAGATATTGGATGGTTTATTTTTCCCCAATCTATCTTATTGTGCGTTGTGCTGTCATCGACTACATAACGATCATCTGGAGACCTTCCTGTAAATTTTCCCGTCTTAACAGATAGGGCACCTGTGGAAGAAAGCGTACCTTCCCCTCTCTGAATGGCAATCTCTATTAGCTGCGGTACAGATAGATTTCTGTTTACCTTGCCAAGTCTGATGTCCAGCTCCTCAAGTTGCGCCAAACATCTTGTCGGTACCGTTTTGGGATTGTCATTCAATGCCTAATTAGAAATTAATTGTATATTTAATTGATTTCATATCATTATATAGAAGTCTGTTCCAAACAGGAAAGGAGAATGGAATTTCAACCATATTTCACCCATCAGCTCTGAGTCGCTATGTGTGCATTAGTGCAAGCAAAATGGCAATCGGTATTAAGGTTCTGTTGTTTGATTCGGGCTCAATTTCTAGCTTCTATCATAGTGGACAAATCAATATTAAAGAACATTTTTAGGATCCCAAGATAGGCTGTTACGGGGGCTGGAACCTCATCCTCGCATGCTATCCGTGAATTCCATGCATTTATCCACATAATCATGGTATGTAGGATGGTTAGGAATCTACGATACTCGCCTGAAACGACCTCTAATGCATCGATATATCTTTCCGATAGTAGCCATGAAGTGGTAAAATCAATACAAGTAGTACCAAAAATTGAATTAATTTGTTCCGATAAATTTTCGGCATAATTAAATGGCTTTTTGGACACAAAGAAAGGAAATTTTGCCTTAGTAGGTATCATCAATTCTAATGGTGACCATATGGTTATTACTCTCGCCCCATCATGTAACTCTTTTTCGAAACGCTTAACCATCTGACCAATAATCTTAGGATCCATAAACCAGAATAACAATACAGTAGCGTCAGAAATTGATGCATCTCTTATGTCTTGATTTATTAATTGGGTATTGTTTATGCCAATGATCCTATTACGTGCCTTATAGACCACCGACCTTTTAA
The DNA here is from genome assembly GCA_964439995.1 of uncultured Nitrososphaeraceae archaeon. Lineage (GTDB taxonomy): Archaea > Thermoproteota > Nitrososphaeria > Nitrososphaerales > Nitrososphaeraceae > TH5893. Next base: position 18,475 of record CAYTQD010000022.1, on the reverse strand, counting down.
CTTCTATCCCAACTGATTTTCTAACATTGAATTCTTCGGCTGCTATTCTTATCGTATTACTATTGCCACAACCCAAATGATAAAAGACATCTGTTTTTCGCAATTGAGCGAATTTAAACAATTTTCTGATTACATTGTCAGGCAAAGATACATCTTCACCCTTCAAGACTGATTGGGGGAGTGATGAAAGGAACCGTTCTATCTTCAACTGATAGAATTTAAGTTAGAGATAGGTAATTTCTTTGTATATCTTGGACTGGATCAACAAGATATAAACGGAGATACGAATGAATTACCTTCTTTTCCATCTTAGAAAAAGGGGAGTGTTAGTCGGTCCTTTTTTATACTCCCCCTCTTCTATGTGTGAAATACCGCGAACGCGAGGCTCTCCCCTAACGTTCAGCGTACAGAACAGGTAATTGTTATTGATGAACCTCATATATTAGAGCTAAGATAAATTCTTCTAAATGGATGGTAAGAAGAAAAGATAGATAGAATCTTCTTAGTTGTTTATGAGGTAATTTAGTAAGTAAATATTATGTCTAGACTTGGTTTCAGAGTTGCTAGACGGTAATGAAATCTACACCTCTACGTAAACCGTATCATTCTCGATAGTAATCTTGTATGTTTCTAGGTTTCTTAATCCTTGTGGGAACCAAACCAGATTTCCAGTGGTAGTATCCCATTTAGATCCATGCCAAGGACATGTGAGTTCTTTTCCGGCAAGTTCACCTTCGTGAAGCTCTGCTCCAGCATGATTACATATGTTATTTATTGCATAGTAGCTGCCATCTACATTGGTAACCAATATCTCTTTACCTCCAGCAGTAGTGTGACTCATTTTTCCCTGCGGAATTTCAGAAGTCTTTCCAATAACAACTTTAGCCATAATATATGTACCTAGACAAAGCCATATTAAACCTTCATCGTTCTTACATACTTATTTAACGGAAATTATTTACTTTCTATCTTGAGGAATCTAAAAGTGCAAACAGAAGTAAAGAGGTCTCCTATTATGCCTAGCAGAAGGGAAGTTTTATGGGATAAGATATACCATATATATAGCCGGGGATTAATTGCGTCTCGAAATGATTTCTAATTATAAGGTTACTGATATTGATGATCCTTATCCTAGTAAGAAACCATTACATATCGGAATTGACGACACTGACAGCCATTTAGGTGGATGTACTACCCACCTTGCATTTAAAATTGCAGAATATATTCTCAAGACAACCAACGCTAACTTGATGGATTATCCGCTGTTGATTAGGCTAAACCCAAACATACCTTGGAAAACGAGAGGCAACGGAGCTGTGTGCCTTAGGATAAGATCTGGTATCCAAGACCAACAGAGGATTATCGATTTTGTAAAACATTCTATGGATAATAATTCAGCGGTAGGCTCAAATCCAGCTGTGGCGTTTTTCAGGGGAGAACAGCTACCAGAAGCATTAACCGAATATAGTAGAAATGCCATGTGTAATGTCCTCAGCAAACGAGATGCGATCAGGCTTGCAGAAAAATATAACATTGAGTATTTTCTCGTTGGAAATGGTCGTGGGATTATCGGGGCTCTTGCTGCAATCGGGTGTTTGCTGGATGGAGATCACACATTTGAAGCTATTGCATACAGAAGGGAGGAAAACTGCGGAACTTTGAGAGTGGTAGATTCAGATAAGGTAGTTGAATATAGCAAGCACACATTTCCTTATACTTTTAATAACTTCGACTTTGTAAACCGTAGGGTACTAATTGCTCCACACGGTCCAGATCCAGTTTTCTGTGGGATCAGAGGTGAGAATGCTCAAGTCGTTGTTTCGTCTTTACGATCACTAGATATTGGGGAGAAGTTAGAAGGCTGTATGGTTTTCCGTTCCAATCAGGGAACTAACATGCACATCCGAAATGAAATCAGTTTGCCAGAAGCCAAATCCTACACTTCAGGTTATGTACGATGTAAGGTTAGCGCCAAACCCCAAATGATCCAAGGAGGGCATACGCTTCTCGAGGTTCAAAATAAAGATGGCTTCAGCTTCCCAGCCGCGGTTTATGAGCCAACTGGTCTAACGAAGATGGCCTCCCTCCTTACAGTGGGGGATGTTATTGAGTTTGGATGCGGAATAAGAAGAGCTTCTCTAAAGCACCCTAAGATATTAAATGTTGAATATCTCCATGTGTTGGATTTAGTCGATATATTCGAACTGCGTAATCCGTTATGCAAAAATTGCTCTAAGGGCATGAAATCTGAAGGTAAAGATAAGGGTTACCAATGTAAGAAATGCAAACTCAAAGCACCACCAACTTTACAGAAAGCTAGTATTCAGATTCCTAGGCAGATCCGAACCGGACTCTACATTCCAACACCAAAGGCTCATCGGCATCTAACAAAGCCATTGCATAGATACGGTCTCGAAAAAGGGTCAGCTAATTACAGCGATATAATGTTAGGAAACTGGTTCTTCTCATAGTTATCTTCCCATAGCGGGGTAGGCGGTTTCCTCTCTTAACTATTCAAACCAACTATCAGTCTAAGAACATTGGTAGCGGGGGGTTGATTTGAACCTACGTCCATTACTGCCATGCAATAATGAAAACCGCTCTGCGGGTTATGAGCCCACCGGGATTACCTAGTCTCTCTTTTGGAGATCTGGCTTCCCCACCCCGCTAGGAAAAGTTTCCTCAGAAGGATGATATATACTATTACTAACTGAGTGTAGAATTATAGCTATGTTGCGGTTTGGAAAAATAGTCAATTCTATTTAATAGAATTATGCGGGGGGTGGGATTCGAACCCACGAACCACTAGTGGATGAGGTGTCCCAGTCATACAAGTGGTAATTGTTATGCTACCGAAACAACATCTGAGCATCGTGACAACGCGCAGCTTCTCGCGTTCAATCTCACGCCGTTGACCGGGCTTGGCGACCCCCGCGATAACTTGTTGTTGTACTTAACTACATATAATGGCTATCGATATCGCGAGGGAATCTCTTGTAGTTACGTAAATGCGAGATAAATAAAAACCCGGTCATAGTTGATAC
>CAYTQD010000022.1:0-15331 GCA_964439995.1 uncultured Nitrososphaeraceae archaeon | reverse complement strand
CCGAATCTTAATGTAGCATATAATTTTTCTCGGATAAACAAAAGTTGACTCTAACTCCTCCCTCCCCTGTTAATCCGTGATTGCTCGTGCTGAACCGTGCGATTCTTCATATAGTCGTAACCGCAGAACCTTTGAAATTCTTTTTATTGCGTTGTTGCCTTTCTTCCTCAATCCCACCAACGAGTGAAACGAAGACATCATCCAAAGTAATGGGCGAGACATTGAATGCGAGATTCTTTTTAATAGCTATTTCAGTGAGCTCTTTGACCGCTGACTCGTATGTGAATATACGTATTGTATTAGCCCCGGAGTCTATTACTGTTCCGTATGATTTGAATAAGTCAGTATCTATATTGTCTTTCGCAATATCTACCCGCGTGTTCTGGGGTATAGTTCTGCGAAGCTCTCTTACATTTCCTTTTGTCAATATCCTTCCATTATCAACTATTGCGATGTTGTCTGACAGCGCCTCGGCTTCGTCCATATAGTGTGTAGTCAACAAAATAGACCTGCCTTCTTTTTTCCAGTCCTTTATCGTGGACCAGACCTGTCGTCTTGAGACAGGGTCAAGACCTATTGTAGGCTCATCTAGGAATAATAGTTGGGCGTCAACAGACATTGCCATGGCTACAAGAACTTTTTGTTTCATTCCTCCTGAGAGATTCATAGCAAGCCTGTCCTTTGCATAATATAGATCGAGTTTCTCAAGAATTTTTTCTGTTTTTGCTTTTGCTATTTGTTTTTTCTCCCCTCTAATTTGCAACCAATTATATACATGATCCCAAGGGGTGAGAGCTCTCAGTGGTCTACCTTCTTGTGGTACTATAGAAATGAGCTTCCTGACCTTGTCTGGTTCTTTTATAACGTCGTAACCCAAAACGTGGATCCTCCCGCTATTAGGCATTAATTGAGTGGCACAAATACGTACAAAGGTTGTCTTGCCGGCGCCGTTTTTTCCCAAAAGCGTATAGATCTGACCGCTTTCGGTGCTTAATGACACATTACTGAGGGCTGCTTGACTCATGCCCTTGTACATCTTTGAAACGCCCTCAGCAAGTATTGCCAGCATATTCATATATCCTACACTCTAAGAATAAAAAGCATGATACTATGAATATCAAGGTAGCCTACATCGAATATGTCGGAGAAACTAACTCCCGCATAACCCTCCTTATCCCAAAAATTATTAGTTTTAGGTAATCATATGGTGAAGATCAAGGCGAGTGAAACGAAAAGAAAAATCAGTCAAAAATCTAACACCTGTAGGACTTACGGTCATACCAGTTTGGCATATATTCCTTTAATTAGCTTTCTACAATATATGTCTCATCACTATGTGTAAGATCACTATATGAAAATATAATACGAACACAAATTTCCAGAAATAAAGACAAATACCATCTTATTTACATCTCACCACTTACTCTTATCAACATGTCATAAATAATTTAAGACAGATATCTATTCGAATTATGAGAGCAAAGTTATGTTTTCACATACTTACCTGTTTTGCTATCTGTACCATATCATTTTTTGCGTACCAAAACTATTATTCTTTCGAAAAACAGAGGGCTTTGGCCCAAATCACTGAGATCAGTGCGCTAAATTTGTCGAGTAGCGCACAGCAATTAGCTAAACCGATGGCTGTTAAAATTGATTATCCTGTTGCGAACCAAGAAGTTCCAGTAGGAGAACTCAATATTTCTGGAAGTTCTACGGATACAGCTTCGACAGATTGTAATGTTCAGGTCGACATAAATGATGTGAAGCCCTTCCAGAATACTACTGCCACGGGAACTGAAGGACCAACTGATTATTCTACTTGGACTTTTACCTATACTGAGAAGTATAAGCTAATCACGGAAGGCACGAATGAACTGACAGCAAAATTATCCTGCGAAGGAAATGATTCAATAAACAGCACCAGCGGCGCGAGCAATACTACTAACAGTAAATCCAAGTGGAATAGTATCAATGTGACGGGGGTAGTAGTTCAGGGTCCAGATGAGAGGACTCAAAACCAAACTCAAAACGAAACGGCTTCTTTAAATATCATCCAGGGACAAAAAGTACTGGATGATCAAGAATCGGGTGCCTCTTCTCCAGGAGTTCCTATGTCTCAAGACAATGTTGCCCCAACAAAAGACCAAATGCAGAACTTAGGAAGTTTTGAATCACCTACTGAACTGACTGAAATGAACGTCAATGATAAAGAATCATCAGCAGAAGATACATTCTACTTTAATGACGAGCCTGAACAAGGAGAACTGAAACCTTTGCAGATGTTTGGAGTAGGTGAGGATGAAGTAGTAACAGACCTGATGGATGAAAACTTACAAGAAGTCGAATCTGATACAGATAACAATGTTGCCCCAACAAAAGACCAAATGCAGAACTTAGGAAGTTTTGAATCACCTACTGAACTGACTGAAATGAACGTCAATGATAAAGAATCATCAGCAGAAGATACATTCTACTTTAATGACGAGCCTGAACAAGGAGAACTGAAACCTTTGCAGATGTTTGGAGTAGGTGAGGATGAAGTAGTAACAGACCTGATGGATGAAAACTTACAAGAAGTCGAATCTGATACAGAGAATCAGGAAGGAGAAACTCGGCAAAACGACTATCAAGTGAATCAACATGGCGATGATGTATCACGATCTGCTGAAGATATATACTCGATGATAACAGGTAATCTAGATGAGGGCAACGATCTAGGCGATATAGCAAAAAGTGACAACGAAGATTCAGAACTAGATACAGAAGATTTGATCGTCGATGAAACATCTTTGGTTCAAGCCTATATTAGGAATATTCAAGAACATATAAACGGAAAATGAGCTAATTCCAAAACGAATACATATCCCCTAAGAATCGTAAAACATAGAAAAAATAGGTTTTTGAGATGGTTATATATATAAGCTCCCTAACTGAGCTCAATATCACTGGGAGGGGAAGATGTCGAATATCTGCGCGCTATCAGCTCTATCTCTCCGCAACTTCAGACTACTACTCTTTAGCAAGGTTAGCTTTTGCAATCTCAGATCTCTGAGGAGCCTCTAGTCCAAACCAGAGTTTAGAGCAGACCAAGGAGCTTTTGACTATTTCCCAGACGATCGTATAGCTGTTGCTATCTCGCCATATTATTCATGTCCGCAAGCACCTGACCTTTTTGCAGAATGGGTATTGCAGTACAAGGAACTCTTGAAATTTAATGGGCTTGAGTCTGAACTAGATAGATGGGAAAGCAATTTTTATCAGCAGGACAAGGACCCAGACAGAGTGGCCTAACCTGCGCATGTGTTGATGTCGATGCAACCATTTGTGGCTAGATTTGCTTGGTTCACTGCAGAAGCTCCAGATTCGTCTGCTGCTATTGTAATTTGTTCCATAGTCCTGTCTCTAGGCAGATCCAAAGTCCCAGTACTCGTGTAAGCGGGCCCGTCGTCACTCGTAGCACCTAGAACTGTTAAAGTAGAATCTCTGTCTATTTTGAATGCGGCACCTTCTGATGGAGCTGCTGAAGTTGCACCTACAGTCCGTTCTCCACTAGGATTGCTAATTTCTCTATCAACAGTGTTCAGAGCGTCTACACTTACAGGAACTACAGACAAAGTTGCTGCAGTCAATAAAGACGCTACGACTATCATAATGGTTAGAATGTTCATTAGGTATGAAACAGGAAATTTGTTATACAAGGTTTAACTCGCCCTTATATACCGTTTGGCCACTCAAACCGTCAGTCTATAAACGTAAAGAAATCCTCGCCTTCAATGAGTGCGATTATACCTCGAGCAGAGCCATGAGGTCCAAACCAACGAATCCATATCTGTCTTCTACCTCCTAGTTTATCTTGATTTGAGCTAAGCCAAGTTAAGAGAAGAGGACCAATGTACCGCCTTGTTGTGGTGTGAATAGATCTCGAAAATGTCCTGGTCCCGATCTTTCTGACTGCACTTTAGCAATGTGCATTCTAACAGTATCAACGGGAATCTCCAATATCTCTGCGATCTCGTACGGATCTGATCCTTCTCTTAACAGATAAGAGATATCTCTTCTCATATCTTTTTCCGCTTTTGCCATGCGTGCTCTGATCTGATCTTGATTTCCATTCAGGTTCCGACTTCTCTGTCTTTCTTCTCGTATCTGGTTAAGTTCCTGCTGCAATTCTATTATCTCAAACATTTAATGTTAGTATATTTATGAGACGTCTCCTAAATAGCTCTTACTCTCATGCCTCTACGATAAGCCTTCTGATAGGCTGCTATTTTATCCACATTATTTCTATAGTATTTCCACGCATATTCTAGCTTGCGCCGCCTAACATTCTCGTCTGAGTGGTAACGTCTTCTTCTATGTGCTAGGTAACGGTCTCTGTACTTTCGATATGTATTACGAGTGTATTCGTTATGAAGCTGTCGCCTCTGCTTTTGTTTTTGTTGTTCTTGTTCTGCTTCTGTTATTGTTACTTCTTCAGACACTATACTTCTTTAGACTATTGAGAAGTATTTAGCTTTTATTCAGTAGGTACAGTAAGAGGCGATCACAAATTAACTCTAGAGTTAATTTGGAGCCGCTGACTACCAAGTAAGCAGTAAAAAACCGAGCAGCAAGCTAAGCAGATAGACAAGATAGTAGACAGAGGGGACGGCAGCGAAGAGATGCCTTACTCTACCTACCTACCTACCTTCCTATCTATCCTATTCATGAGCCAAGCTTCAGACGTTTATATAAGACGGATAAGCTATTAACTTTACTATCTGACAAGAGTAAAAATTCTGGTAGTTTATGCAAGTTTAACCAAGATAAAATGGTCATTTAGATTTTATAAGTCTGCGTTTCGTAGAGTAAATGTTGGTACAATGCCAAATATGCAATTCATATTTTGGAGACCTTAAGTGTGTGTATTGTCACAGATCTGTCTGTTCGTCATGCGTCAGCGATAGCAAAGCGAAATGTATAAAATGTAAAGCGCTGAAAAAGCTTCCTTCGAACTTCCTAAAGTCAAATTTAAGATATATACTGTTGTTAGTTGCAATTTGGTTTTTTGTCTCAGGGTTATATCCATTTCCTTATCTGTTAGCAATAGGAGTTCCCGTAGATTTTAGGATCATGCAACCGGTACTAATCGCAACTGGTCTAATGATGATACCTTTTGTGTTTATGATGTTTGCATGGAAGAAAAGGCCTCCACAAGCCTGAGTGAGCTTCCCTAGGCTTTCACGTTTCACAGCCCACGAAGTTTATGGCACAATGTTTACACTGCAATCATGAACAGCAAATAACATGTTTCCTTTCTCGCCTTGACATCACCTTTGAGGGTGATGTCAAAGAACTCCTTCCTGTATGCGCAGGACGCAGATGGTTCTAGCTCTAGCTTCTGAAAGGGACCTGGCTACATTGGGGTACGTGTCGTAGTTGGGTTAAATTATAATATCATTGACTTTTCTCAAACATGATGGAATCCAAGACAGAATACCTTACATTTAATACTCCTACCAGGCGAGCTTTTGTTAATATCACTTCGAATGTAAGGAAGATAGTCGAAGAAAGCGGGATCAGGGAGGGCTTATGCCTGGTTAACGCGATGCACATTACTGCTAGTGTTTTTATAAATGACAATGAAAGCGGCCTACACTCAGATTATGAAAAGTGGTTGGAAAAATTAGCTCCTCATGATCCAACTGAATACTATAGACACAACGAAACAGGCGAGGATAACGCAGATGCACATCTGAAGCGTCAAGTGATGGGACGTGAAGTAGTAGTTGCTATTACTAATGGCAAATTAGACTTTGGGCCTTGGGAGCAGATATTTTATGGAGAATTTGATGGTCGTAGGAATAAGAGGGTTCTAGTAAAAGTAATCGGTGAATGAAAAGGGAATCAAGAGTTATTCTCAGAGTTTGGTTGAATTTACTCCTAAGCTGGCTCAGTCAAGCCTCCTTTGAACCTTAATTAGATCGCATTTATTTTCTTACCTTAATTCTAGCTGTCTTTGGAGGTACATCTTTTTTAATTTGGACAAAGCAAAAGCAAAAGCCACTACGGTTATTATGGCGATAAATGCCTGAATGAGAGAAGTAATCAACCTGTCGTACGGATCACCTAGGAATCCAAGCTGAATAGGGGAGACGAAAATTATTAAAAATGCACAGACTGCTAGAACCATAACCCATACGAGGGATATGAATAATATGAGAGCTAAGAGCGATATACTAGCGCAGCTCCAAAAAGTAGTATTGGATAAGGATTGATACAACTGACAATATTGCTGAAAGGATTCCTAAGATGAATATCTGGTGTACTATCTTTGTCTCTGATAGAGGACCCTCTGTGAGAATAAGTCTCAACAAGGTTACAGGAGCACCCCGTTCTGATGATGCTGCTAGCTTGAAATCTTCAGTCAATATTGTTGGCCGGGATTTGACTTGTCTATGTTCAATGATTCTCTTGACACTTGAGAGAAATAGAAAAGAGTTCATAACCGCAGGAAGCAGGGCTATTACCCCTATAATCTCCGAGTTACCAGCTATGGCTACCGACCCGTAAATAGCTCCCAGTAACAAAGTTCCTGAATCACCAGGAAATATCCGACTAGGATTTTTGTGGAATTTGTAGAATGCAACTGTTACGAAAAGTAGGGGTAGCGCGGCTATGAAGATTGTATTATCACCAAAGATAGCAATACTCAACAAAAGAGGTAAAGAAGCAATAATTACAAATCCACTAACAGCCCCATTTAAGACATCTATCGAATTGATGGTATTTCCAACGATCGGAAGTATAATTATTATAAGCGGAATATATAATAGTGGAATATAGGCAGTGCCAAAGATTAGATTCAAGTAATTGTCATGAGCTCCTAATATTATCAAAGGGAGCGCAGCGAGTACCAATGCAGCAGGCTTAAACCAGCCTGGCATAACCCTCTTGTCATCCACATATCCTATTACAAACGCGATCATAGAAGTAAGCATTATAGCAAGTACTCTGGTGTCCCCTGTGAAAACGTACAGAATGATCTCGGCCCCTCCTATCCCTAAAGCCAATGCAGGACCAGCGGGCCTAGGTATGCTTGGTCTTTCAGCTTTGTGATAATCTTGTACTAGCTCGCCTTTTACAGTCAAAATCCTGATCAGACGCGGTGTCAATATCAAAACAGAGAAAAAGGAAACTAGCGACACAGTAGCGCCGTACAGTATAATTTCAAAAAAATCCTGATTGAGCATTTCTTTTCGTTATTTGTAACATAGTCATCAGGTTGGCCCATACTATTTTTTGTTTTGAAGCTGTTCTTTTATTGTCTTAGCAATCGTCGGGCCTATATTAGATACATCTGAAAGCCGTGCATCAGATGAATTTGCAATCTTAGACAGGTCTGTGAAACCAGCCATATACAATGACCTACCTCTAATTCTACCAATTCCCTTCAATCCTACAAGTGCCAACAGTTCCTCTTTTACACCATACTTTATACGGAGGCGCAACCTTTGAATCTCTACAAGTAGATCGCTACGTCTCATAATTTTTGCGACTTCATACAAAGAGTATATCAACCATTCAGCTCTTTCGATAATTCTGTGCATATCCCCAGGATCTACCCCAATCTTCTCACTTAAGATTTTGTCTGTAGATTCGTGGATCCATTCATGTAAAGCCCAAAGACTACGTGAACATTCTCCTTCGTCTATCGGATAGATCTGCTCAGTGCGATGTTGCTCTAAGTCGGTATAAAATTCTTCAATATCTTTTTTTCTTAGTGCAAGCTTGGGATAAAAGTCTGGACTCTCAGTTATGAGATGTAAAAAACCAAAAGTGTGGTTGCAGTTATCATCACTGCCATCGTAGTTGGTTTCTTCACGGTCGTTGCCACTAATCTTATTTTTTATTAAATCTATCGCATGCCTAAACCTTACTCCGGTAAGTGGATCAATATAAAGCAAGGAGATTTGTTTCCCAAATTCTGTTGAGATGTACCTGTCATTCCCTGGCTTAATGAGAAATTCCATTTCAAGGTAATCGATCGCAGAGTCAAGCATGAACGCTATACTAGTCCTACTCTTGCTCTGAGCAAGTAAAGTGCCTCCGAATAAGTCATAAATCTCCGATTTCTTAATCCCCGGCAAGGTGGAAATCGTACTTAGAAGATGGATTCGTACTGAGCGCTCGGTTGTTAATTGCGAGCAGATAGGTTCAGGAGTGCCAAGTATATAGTGGTCGTAAATATCTTCTGCATTGACTCTTGAATCTGCAACGATAATAGCTTGTCCAACGGTGTCGTAATTTGGTCTTCCTGCACGACCGCAGATCTGTTTGTATTCTAAAACGCTGATAGGCATATTGCCACCATATTCTGCGTCGTATCTAAAAATGCTGGAAAGAATTACCTGCCTGGCCGGTAGATTTACACCTGCGGCCAATGTGGGAGTTGCTATTAGCAACTTAATTACACCTGTCTTAAACGACTCTTCAACTAAATTTCTTAGTGAAAGGCCTAGTCCTGCGTGATGAAAACCAACTGCTTTTGACGACACATCAGACAATACTTTTGTTAGCTCAGTATCTTCTCCAGTTTCCAGGATCTCCAGAGCTAACTTGGCCGCTGATTTTCTTGACTTACTGTCAAGTTTCTTATAGACTGCTGGGGCAGCTTTTTCAGCCAACGAAATTGTGCGCCTTCGTGATTCGCCAAAGATCATCGCTTGTCCACCATCTTCGATGGATTCTAGGGCGATATCTATTGCCGCAGTTGGCATCCCAGCAGATGAAGATAGTTTCTTGATTCTTGACTCTTTACCATCTTTAAGATAGAGTGATCCCTGTTCGTAAACACCTTCAACTAATTTTGTCGGTCTCCAATTACTTTCAATGAGATCACATCCAAGCCACTTTGCTATTTCTCTAGAATTTTGGATGGTAGCACTTAGGGCCAGTACCTGTGCATGCGAGTACATCTTCCGGATTTTGGTTAACATCATCTCAAGAGTCGGGCCTCTATCACGATCGCCTATCAAGTGAAGTTCATCTGATACAAAAAGTCCAACCTCATGGATCCACTCGCTACGATGACGTATTATGGAATCCATTTTTTCATTTGTAAGCACTATAACATCGGCCTGAGCCAACTCTCGCCCCGCTGAACTATAATCGCTGCTTGCCACCCTCACTTTAATCTTCTTCCCAAAAAGATCCAGTTCCTCTAATACACGAAAGTCTTGAAATTTTTCAGTGGTCAAGGCCCTTAGTGGAGTAAGATAAACAGCCTTCAAGCCCTTTTTTAATATGTTCATTGTGGCAATCAGCGCAATCAGTGTCTTCCCGCTTGCGGTTGGGGTTGTAACAAGCAGATTTTTGCCATCTAAAAGGCCTTTGGATAAAGCTTGCTCCTGAGGCGGATAAAGTGATGAATACCCTAGGTGTTCAAGAAGAGGCCTGATCCTTGGATCGACTATCGCAGTTTTCTTGTTCAAGAGTCGAAACTAAAAACTAGACCACTCTTTTTGCTTATTAATCTATGTGGGGGGAGTGTTAGTAATTGATATTGGTAATTTGATTTTGAGGATATTCTATTCAAAGTTTAGGGATTTTTGGATAGTATGCGAGCATTTTGCCGCCCTATCTAGGCCGGCAACCAGACCGAGATAACGACATCTTCCTCACACATTGGAAAGGCTAGATGTCCTGGGTTTGATTTTAGGATTCTATTGTTCGGTAGGAACTTTTCTCGTTTTGGATAACTTTATTTCCTTAATGTCGCCCATATATTTTTGCAAAATATCGGGAACTTCAACAGTACCTGCGTGGGTCTGGTAGTTTTCAATTATGGAAACCATCGCCCTTTCGGTAGCTACAAGTGTACTATTCAGAGTATGCACTAACCTCGTTTCTTCGCTTACTCTATCTCTGAATCTTATCCTAAGTCTTCTCGCTTGGTAATCTATGCAATTGGAGCATGATACCAGTTCTCTGTAATTGTCTTGTCCGGGAAACCAAGCTTCTATATCATAAGTTTTGGCTGAGATCTTTCCTAGGTCTGCTGAACAGAGCAAAATAACTCGAAATGGGATTCCTAATTTTTCGTAGAATTTCTCTGTCAAGTCTAGCATTTTGTCATGCTCTTTCCAAGATTCTTCTGGACGAGAAAAAACTACTTGCTCTACTTTTTCAAACTGATGAACTCGGAAAATGCCCTTCATATCCTTACCATGTGCACCAGCTTCTTTTCTAAAGCAAGGACTCACACATGCATACCGTAACGGAAGAATCTTGCCATCCAAGATTTCATCCATATGCATTGAAACCATTGCATGCTCAGAAGTTCCTATCAGATAAAGATCTTCTCCGTCTACCTTGTAGATTACTTGTTCGAGATCTCCTAAAATCACTGCTCCTTCCATAGCTTCTCTTCGTATCATATAAGGCGGTTGCATGAGTGTATATCCATAATCTATCAAATAATCTAGGCCAAAATTTACAAGGGCCTGGTTCAATTTCACGAGCTCATTTTTTAGAAAATAAAATCTTGCACCAGAAATCTTGGCGGCACGCTCGAGGTCTAATAAATCAAGTGATGTAGCAATTTCAATATGGTCTTTCGGGGCTAATCTCGTCCCAGGTTTTCTATTCCCGTACTCCCTGATGACAACATTTTCTTTTTCGCTCTTTCCAAAGGGAACTGATTCATCGAGGATGTTAGGGATAGACATTATCAGGTCTAGGAACTTTGCTTGAACTTTACCTTGTTCATTTTCCAGTTCCAGTAGCTTATTGCTCACTTCCTTCATTTCATTGATTTCGTCAGTTATGGAGCCAGTATTTTCTGTCTCTTTTTTCTTATTGGCAATTGTTTGAGCCAATACGTTCTTTCTATGCTTAAAACCCTGGAGCTCCACTATTAGTTCACGACGTCTCTTGTCTAAGCTAATGAGTTCATGCAGTGGAAAGTCCACACCGCGCATTTTCAGCATATTTTCAATAGTATACGGACTTTCTTTCAATAACTTTGAATCAAGCATTTTTTATCACTTTTCTTGCGATCGAAATGTGCTCTAATACTTCATCTATAGTATTCAAGAGTGTGTTGATGCCAATCTTACTCGAGAACTCAAGTACTAAAGTATTGTGTCGCGAAGAAATTTTAACAGACAATCCTTTTGGGAAGTTGACATTGTCAGGTAATAGTGCCTCCACTATCGCTCGAAGCTCTGCTTTTCCTGAGAGCCCTATCTCAATATGGACCTTAACCTCAGGAATTTGAAGTGGCCGACCCGGGGAGCTTGCTATTGGATATCACGCTCCGTATCTTGGACAAGAAGGTCTCCAATTTAGATGAAGGGATAATGCAAACTGCACTAGTATCGTTTCCCCCTGATCTGCCTCCCACCATGTTTGAACACTCTTTAATCATAAGACCTAGGTTTAACTGGGATTTATTGCCCAGGCATTTTCTGGCAGAAAACCTGAAACTGTTTATCCCGTCTTCTTGACTCATGGCTCTGACAAAAAGCAATCTGCCGTATAGTGATGGTGATCCTGCTAGAAGAGATGCTACTGCCTCCAGCATCCCCTCAGTAAGGAGGCCCTCACCGTTGACAAAGACTGCGTTTGTGTCGTCAAGATATCTCCATTTCTCATCGAAAATTGCGGAAACAAACTTGTTCATTGTCGCTGAATAGCTTTCGGCTATCTGCTCAGCTTCAGTTAACATTATACTCCTATCCCCCAAACACAACGCCACTCCTAATCCCGCTTTTCCAATCTGTACACAAGCATCAAGTAAATTCGCAAAGTCTCGAGCGTTCCTTAGAAAGCTTCTATTATCTTCCTTTGAAAGCTTGTAACTGTATCCTAGAAGGCTGTCAGCTACATCTAAGGAACTAGAGTTAGAAGATGTGATTATGAATTTAGCAACTGCGTCTCGAATTATATTCTTTTCTTCCAGACTAAGGTCAGAAAGAACTCTCCAATTGCCGTCGTCTTTCATTTTTATTCCTGTATTCTTGATTATTGTGTATGCGTTCTGCATATTCCAAGATAAACCATGAATATAAGGATAGGTAGTTCGTGCAAGTGACTCATGCAAAGGGATTATTTCACGATCATATAAGAGGAGATCTAGCTCTGTCTCAATTAGATTAAGAGACTGTGCCGTCTTCAGAATCTCTGAATTCATCCCTAATAGCCCTTTCTTGTCCCCCAAATCCTGTCTATCTCCCAGTGCAGCTATAATGGCAATCGCCGAAAGGTCAGTATTTTTCTTATCTAACATGGTTGCAAGGGTATAAGACAGCCCACCAGTAGAGACTTCTCTTGCTCCATCGAGGCCATATTTCGATGCATTAATGATTTGGCTGTCATAGGCTAGGTTAGCTTGTTTATACCCAGATTCTTCATGATCAATCATGACCCAATTTTCACCTAGAGAGCGATACATTGCCTCAGCCATTTCGCTTGCAGGCCCAAGCCCAAGGAGAATACAAAAGTCGTGAGCCTCGGACTTTATTTCGCTAATGACTTCTAAGTCAAGGGTAGGTACTGCTCTAAGGCTACACCGAGATCCCAATCTTGACAAAGCCATCAATGTAATACTGCCAGAAGCTAATCCGTCTGGGTCCATACAAGTAACAATGGAAATGTCGTTTTCAGAATCAATCAGCGAGTTTATTTTGTCGGTGAGAAGTGCTAAAGGCTGGCGAAGCTCCTGCCCTTCCATAGTCTTATTCCAACTGAGCAATTACTGCAGAGTATTTCCAATCACCGGGAAGTTTTCTGGTTCGTTTATAATACTTTGAGAGCCGGTGGATCTTTGCTTCTATTAATTCCAGTGAACGGACATTTCTACGGTCGGTATTATGGTTTCTCAGGTGCCTTTGAAGCCCAATCGCCTTTTGCACAAGGTGCCCGAGATCCTCAGGCATCTCCTTTTTGATGCCGTTTTCTGAAAGAATCTGGCTGACTGATTTCCCCGTAATGGGTTTAACGAGGGGGATAGCATGTATGTCCCTGAGATTAACACCAATCTCGCCCTGAGATAACCCCTCCTTTGATAACGAAACCACTAGGGATGAAACCTCCGTAGGTGTCATTTTTATCCATGAAGGAGGGCTAGGAGAAGGAGGCCGAGATGAATGTGATTTACCGCGTGTGTGGGCGTGAATCCTTGCCATTTCCTAGTTTCTATGGCAGGACTAGATATATATCTTAAATTAAACCTTGCCAAACCCTGTCGAGATAAATAACATAAAGGTTAAATAATCGAATTCAAAAACAATTATCAGCATGGAAAAGCCAGGTACTATGTCTGTGTTGGCAATAGTAGCTTTAGCAGGATCTACGCTTATACTAGCATCAACGTTACAATCCGCCTCAGCACAGTATGGTGGAGCAGGCGACACTACTCCTGGAAGCATCGAAGAGCAACTACAATTAGCAAGAGAAAAAATATCTAACGCAGAGCAGGCTGGAGCTTACGGATCAGGTACGGCTATGTTAGGAACCAACATTAGTGAAACTGTACTCTTTATCGCTATTCTGGTAGCTATCTTTGGAGCAGTCGCAGCAGCGTTCTTCTGGAGAAGCAGAGTTGCGAAAAAAGCAGCACCATAAACAACCGATTTTCCACTTTTTTGTTTTTTGTTTATATCCTAGGCTCATGTTTTGTTTGGATAAGCATCTCTAAACGGAACTGAATTACTCAAAAACCATCCAGAATTAGAGCTCATGCTCTAGGACTGATAATGGTAGATTAGTTGGGAGAGATCGTCCTCACCCAACGACCAAAATGTATATATCATAGATTTAGTCTGACGTATAATAATAATGGATGCTATTGTAGCAGCGATGGCAATGGTAATAACTCCGTTCAAAAATCTGGTGGCACAAATTGGTCCAGCCTATGACCCTCTGTTCTTCGACGTGATGGTATATATTTTCGGAACGATGCTGTTTGCAGTGTTCCTGCTTAGTGTCATAGCCTACTGGCTAAGAAGAAAGGGGCTTGGTGGCGGTTCTGCCAAAGAAAAATGGACACAAGAGCTCGAAAGATACTTCGAACGGGAACAGATAGGCCTAATCCCAGACGAAAAACACCACTGGTAGACAGGCTAGCTCGCACTGAAGCGAGCTTTATCTTCTCTTACTTCTTTTTTCTCAGTTTTTCTTCTCATCTCGTCTCATCTCGTCTCATCTCGTCTTAGTTGTAAGCA
Source organism: uncultured Nitrososphaeraceae archaeon (assembly GCA_964439995.1). GTDB lineage: Archaea > Thermoproteota > Nitrososphaeria > Nitrososphaerales > Nitrososphaeraceae > TH5893. The sequence goes on along the minus strand of CAYTQD010000022.1, from coordinate 1,121 downwards.
TGACTTGCGTGTTTTCTCTACGCAAATGCGAAGGCCAGAACTTGGCTTTAACTTGTTACTTCTTTAAGAGGCTCCTAGACGAGGAGAGAATAAATAAAAAAAGGTTGAATTTTGTTGTTAGCTTTGTACTGTTGCTGTTCTTTTGCTTAGATAACCTGCCACGGCCTAGTAGCGAAGGTTATTCCAAGTCCTGAGCCAATTAGGATGACTTGGTAGGCAACATTACCCCATGGAACAGGCTTGAACAGTGGCTCTCCTATTACCTGCACTGTTTGACCTGGACCTAAACCTGGACCTACGTTTGCAACATTAAGCTGGGTGTGAAGATGATATATTCCCGGTTCTAGTGCTATGGCAGTCAACTCATAAGGCACAGTCCCTTGTGCAGGTATCTCAAATACGTTACCCGGTGGATCTCTTGAAGTGAACTCCCACCTGTTGCCTGCATTAGTTGATTCGCTAAAGATAGATAACCATCCTCTCAGCGGCCTGTTTACCAAGCTCTGTAATGTACCAGACACAGTTATTGGATCTCCAGTGTTCACCGTTTGAGCAGACCATGTTTCATCTTCAATTCTTATGAATCTACTTTGAAGCTGTGCCTGAACACCATGTGCGTCAGCTTCTGGAAGAATCGGCATGTATGCAGCTATTGCAGAAAGAACTATTATTGCTGCAAGAGTCGTTACTATCAACATCTTGCTCTTAACCATATATCGTATCTACAAATCCCTGAACGAACAAGGATATATGTTTTGCTAAGGAAGTTATGTAAGGAAATTAAGACCATCATAAGTGCGGATTATACTGTAGTTGGTGCTTACTATTTTGCAGACATCAGGTGCAAATGTATGATGGTGAGCTTGAAATGGTGGACGCATCATGAGGATTTGATTATCGCTTATGCTACACAGTGGCGCTAGTCATGTTAAGCATATAATATTTGATGGTCCTAATCGAAATTATAAAAGGATATTCAAAGGAGTATGGCCAAAGTTATGAATTCATTATATTTTGCTTAACAATCTTAAAGGTTGAGCTTATATAGATTGTGGCCAAAATGTCAGATAAGCTAATGGCACAGATACCAGCACTAATACCAAAAGAAGTCGAAATCCAGA
>CAYTQD010000021.1:0-21327 GCA_964439995.1 uncultured Nitrososphaeraceae archaeon | reverse complement strand
ATGAATAGCAAGAGGGATGTTGAGTTACGAAGGAAGAGTCACAAGCCTGCTAGCCCAGGCTGTTACTGCAGAAGAGATTGCCCAGACGTTAAAGGTCAATCAATCAACCGTAAGCCGAGATCTCAAGAATCTAAAATTATCATCACTGCAATTTGTTTATGACTTCTAACATTGCCATCGCCAGTCACATTTATAGGAAGCAGCCTTTCAAAAACTGACATTCTGAATACAGAAACGAATGTTTATGTGATCGTCCATGGACAGAAGGATCTTTTAGGAAGGGTAACTTCAGCGCTCGTCTTGAAAGGTTTTAAATATGAGAGTATACAGATGGCGAGACTCGATGAAGCTGGCAGAGTAGGAGACTACGTCGCGATGGTCTGGCCTCCGGGTAGACCTCGAGAGATCATAGTTAGCAAAATTGTTGAAAATACGCAATCCCAAAGTATTCCATCAGCCCCAGGGGCGTGGGAAGGGATAAAGCAAAGCGAGCTTTACAGAATCGCGTTATAATGGGTATCATGTCAGGTTACAAGTAACCAGTGATTTATTAGCTGCTCATCACCTGACATATAGATAAGCTTTTACAGTAGATGATCGAAGATATGATCGTCAGCTATGAGTGTATGTTTTATATGCCATTCGAAAAATTCAACCAAAATATGTTCTGACTGTGGACGCCCCGTATGTGGCTTGTGCATAAGAAATTTCCCATTTTCTGCCAGCGCTTGCTTAGAGTGCGCGAGTTCTATAAGAACTGGTCTTGCAGGCATACGAAAGGACGAGGAAGTATTCTAGGTCATCGAATCTGCTAGGAATGCCTCGCGCTTATCAGGCGCCTAGTGCGCATGGTATTTTTGTGCTAACGTAAGGAGAGACTAGGGTTTCAGGTCGCTTTTCTGTAGCTATGGGCAAAAGCGGCGTCGTATACCTTAGAATATTCGTACTTAGTTGGGGCTAATACATCCCCTATGAAAACTAAGGCAGATCTAGTTATCTTAGCCTGCATTACCTTCTTTGCAATATCCTCCAATATACCTCTAATTATCACTTGATCATCCCAAGTTGCTCTATATACCACTGCTACAGGAGTGTCTTTGGTGTATGCACCACCCTCAAGTAGTTCCTTTATTATCTTATCAATCAAATGCACGCTAAGATAAAAGATTAGAGTGCCGCGATGTTTTGAAAGCTCGGAGATTCGTTCTCGACGCGGCACTGTTGTTCTTGATTCTGCTCTAGATACAATTAGTGTTTGTGTAATCCCCGGCACGGTAAGCTCAATATTCATTTCAGCAGCCGCTGCGAGCAATGAAGTAACCCCCGGCACGACCTTGCATCGCAGTCCGAGTTCCTCTAACTTGTCGATTTGTTCTCTAATAGTACTGAATATAGTGGGGTCTCCGTCATGCAACCGTATCACGAGCATACCAGACTTAGCCGAATCCGTCAATATTCTAGTTATCTCCTCTCTGCTTATACGCGATGCGTCGTATAGCTGAACATTATGTCTAGCATATTCCAAAATTCTCGGATGAATCAGAGATCCAGAATATACAATAACGTCGGCCCTTTCCATCAGATTTTTAGCTTTAAGCGTAATAAGCTCCGGGTCGCCAGGACCGCAACCCACAAAATAAACTATTTTGTTATCATCCATTCCCTCTTTTTGCCACCATGATTGAGAAGTATTTTTCAGTCGTTTCCTTTTTTTGACGAAGTTCCTTTAGAGTATTTCGCTTTAGTATCTCTTCTCCTGCTGAGACATCTTGAGCAATAGTTATTTCTGATTCGTCAGAAAAACCAACGTCACCAAGCATCTTTATAACCTCGCCAAAATACCTTCCATCCTTGAGGAAGACAAGCGTGTCACAGGAATTAGCTGTCTGCTTTACCTTTTCAAGATCGTAACAGGCAGGGATGATGCCAAGTGTCTCGTCCCCTTCCACGAGGCTGATACTGGCCCGCGCTGCGAACGCAAACATGGATGGTATCCCAGGAATGGTTTCAAGATGAATATCAGGATACCTTGAGGCAATCTCTCTTTGCACGTATGTCCATGTACTATATAACGACGGATCGCCAACCGTTATGTAAACTACCTTCTTTCCCATTTTTGCCGTTCTTGCTATCTGATCGGCATTCTCTCTCCAGTAATGAATCTTATGTTCTCTGTTCTTGACCATTGGAAAGACCAAGTCCACAACCTCGACAGTTGCATTCAAGTACTTCTGGACAATGGATAAAGCCAAACTGGGCTTACCTTCACGGGCCGTTGGAGCAAATATTACTTCAGCATATCTCAATAGATTTGCGGCCTTTATAGTAAGGAGATCAGGATCCCCTGGACCACAACCTACACATACAACTTCCATTTGGAAGACTCAATGTTCAGCTATTTAAATTAGAGCAAAAGTAATCTTAGTAGCGACCGATTTGTCAACGTATTGCTTGCACTATGATAATGGCCCAATTACAGGTTATCGTTATTTCCCTTTTTGGCTATTAAAGAGAACAATACTTTCATAGTAGGATTGGTCGTGTAAAGAAATTTCATTACAAGCATCCCAATAGTGACAATAATGCATCAGTAGATACAAAGGTGAGTCACAATGAGGCAAATTGACTAGGGCTTGGTTGCAGATACTATTGTGACTGTGTTCCTTGCAATCATCATAGTGCCCGTACTTACTTGTCGGCCCTTGGCAAGAGTTGCTTGAGTGACATCAATCGCTCTCATATTAGAACTCTTCAGAGCATCAAGCGTCTTATATAACGTCTCAATCAGGATTGTGTCAATAACCAGTCTTCCCCCATCAACTAGCCTCTCTGCGGCCAAAGTTAGAATTTGATGAATGTTTCCCCACGAACCCCCGATCATAATTGCATTTGCCTTGGGTAATGTCGGCAATACGTCCTCTGCTCTCGAAAGCATTGTTACTGCTCTCACGCCAAATTTATTAAGGTTCTTTCTGGTCAGTTCAATGGCCTTTTCGTTAAAATCAATAGCATAAATTTTATTACTCCTCGTCTGTAGGCCTATCTCGACCGTAATACTTCCGCTTCCACATCCTATATCGATGGCACTAAAGCCATCTTTCAATCTTAGTTTACCGATGACAATCGCACGTATTTCTTCCTTCGTTATAGGAACTTCTTGATCGGTTTCAAAAAGTTCATCTGGGATGCCCGGGGTTCGGTAATTCCAAAGCAATAGATGGGAGAAGTGGACAGTTCTATTTAACTTGCAATATCCTGATGCAATACAGTATAAGTTATTATCATAAACATTAGCAACAGAAAAATAAAAGGAAAAATTCCGCTAGTTGCGACTTTTCGTCGCTCTTTTTTGGAAATGTTTCCGGATACTCTCTTACCAGCCACGTAAGAAATTATATAAAATAATATTGCAATACCAAGGGCAATTCCGACTGCCGAAGCTTGGTCGGTACCAGGGCTTACGCCTAAACCAACAATTACTCCAGCTATAATACCCGAAATTGCCCTAGTGTAAAAAACCTTATCAAGTGGTTCCAATTATAGGTTTTGATTCATACACCCTGTTTAATTTCTTGCGGTCTTTTCTAATATCTAGTTTTTAGTTCATATTGGTGAACACTTCTTCATGTCTTATGGAACTCTCCAGTGTTGAGCTGAGGTTCATCATAAATGAAATTAAAGCGAAAGCTATTTCAGACTATTATGTCAGCAATATTATCCCGGTAACGAGAAACTCCTTTCTCTTCAGACTTCATCACGGCACTGAACCAGATATCATGCTCATGATCTCAACCAAGGGTATCTGGATTACGACACTAAAGTTTAAGCCGCTTGAGGAGAACGACCTTGGAGAAATAATCAAATTACACCTGGAAAGATCTAAGATAGAGGCAGTCTCTCAGCCAGAAGGTGAGCGCATAGCAATCTTTGAGTTCAGACATCCAAAAAGGGGCTTAAGACTATTAGTGGTCGAATTTTTTGCTGAGGGCAACATAATATTATGCGATGAGGATATGAATATCTTGGCTATACTCAAGTCTATAGCAGTAAGACACAGAAGATTGAGGATTGGAACAGTTTACAAGTTCCCCCCAAGTCCTGGCATCAATCTACTGACTGCATCAATAGATGACTTCGTCAATATGAGTAGCAAGGCTGAACCACCTAGCCTCCAGGTTGTCAAGTGGGTGGGAAGAATCACATCTCTTCCAAGAAAATTTGTCGAAGAAATTGTACATAGATCATTCATTCAGGCAGAAACCGTGGGGAATCTGACGGTTGACGAAATAAAAAGTATTTACGCCAACACCAAATACCTAATTGAAGAAATAATTACAACCAGCAGACATACTCCAATAGTATTATACGAAGACGGGAAACCTGTTGAGGTGTTCCCCATTCCATTAAATGCTACGGCTAGTGCTCAAACTAGAAAGGTCCAAAGTTACATGGAAGGGTTAGACGAAGTGCTAAGTCATCAAATAATAAATCTGGGACAAAAGTTAAGAACCAGTCACATAGAGAGTCAGGTATCTGATTTATTACATGATATTAAAGAGCAAGATACGGCTAAGGAAAAGGTAATTACTAAAGCCCATGCCATAAGGAGGGTTGCTACAGAATTAATGTCAATGCCCTACGAAAGTATAGACATCATGGCTGATAATGCTCTCAAAAAATTGGTTCAGGAAAAGTTGGTGAGTATTTTCAATTCAAAGGGAATCATCTATTTGGAGGTAGCTGGAGAAGTTATCGAGATGCAACAGAATCCAGCTAGGATGTCATCTATGCTGTTCCAACGAGCAAAAGACATGGAGAGGGGATTATCTTCGATTGAAGAGGCTAAAGGCAAGTTATTGGATCATATAAACAAGCTCAAAAGACAGGCAGGCTCGATCGAGGCAAGGAGTGAAGTCATTCACCATGTGAGAAATAAAGAATGGTATGAACGTTATCGGTGGTTCATTACAAGTGACGATCTCTTGGCAATAGGAGGTAGAGATGCCTCATCTAACTCTGCGATTATACGCAAGCATCTTGCAGACCAAGATCTTGTATTTCACGCAGAAATCCATGGTTCACCATTCTTCATCCTTAAAAATGCACGTTCACTAGATAACCTTGATCGTAGCATATTGGAGGTCGGTCAGGCCACTGTATCCTTCAGCAGGGCGTGGAAAGACGGATTATTCGGAGGCGATGCGTACTGGGTTATGCCAGCTCAGATAAAAAGGGGAGCACCCACGGGACAATTCGTTCCGAAGGGATCATTTGTTATCGAAGGCAAGCGAAATTACATAAAGGGAATCGAAATTCAGTTAGCCATAGGTATCATAGAGCGGAAAGACGATTTTTTTCTCTATTGCGGACCTATTCAGGCTCTTAAAAACAGATCTTTGGTATATGCGAGTTTATCCCCAGGGGGCCTAGATCTGATGGGTGCTGCCAAGAAAGTTAAGAACGAGCTCATCTCTGGCCTAACAGGAGATATTGATCAGAAAAAACATTCACTCTTGCAATTTATTAAGAGCCTAAGTCTTGACGACTTTGTCAGGACTCTGCCTGCTGGGCAAAGCAAGCTATCCAGTTTTGTTTACGTACTAGATAAAGGATAGATTCATCTAAGGATTCCGATTGACAAAGGTCAAGTTTAGCAAAGTAATTAAAGGCATCATGCCGATTTAGCCTTGTGGTAAATAGAACTACCAAAAAACATCGCGACGCCAACATGCCGACCAGGGTTCTGGTTAGAGACATAATGAACAGTCCTGTGATTTCTGCTTTGCCACATAGTACCATTGAAGAAGTAGGATCCAAAATGAAGGATCATAAAATCGGAAGCATCGTAATTATGGAAGGCAATAAGCCTCTGGGTATAGTTACTGACTGGGAAATTGTTTCAAATATAGTATCAAGGGATATCAAACCAAGCATGTTGAAGGCTTCTGACATAATGCAACGGCTACATACTATAGAGGGTGAAGAAGGCGTAACAGAAGCCGCGCGCCTGCTTCGAGAACACAATATTAAGCGTTTGGGTGTAGTTTATAAAGGCAAGCTAGTCGGCATAATATCAGCATCAGATGTTATTTCAGTTACTCCAGATTTAGTAGATGTTATTTCTGAGAAAGCATCTCTTCTAAGAGGTGAGATAGGTAGAGGACCAGGCAATATTTCTGGTTACTGCGACGAATGTGGTGAATGGTCAGATCTCTTGCAATATGAAGGAGGTAGCTTCACTTGTGAGGAGTGCAGAGCCGAAGTTCAAGCTTGACTCTCAATCGCCATTTTTTTTGGTAGATGCAATGTTAGGGGACATTGCTCGGAAACTGAGGATCTTCGGATACGATACCCTTTATGTGAAAGATACTTCAGATAATAGTATCCTGGAAATCGCAATGCATGAAAAAAGGATATTGCTGACTCGTGACAAGGAACTGTTTAGAAGAGTCGTAAAAGCAGGTGTCGAAGGCGTGCTTTTGGAACAGTACGATGAAGTAGATAACATTGCTTATACCTTGTCGAAGTACGGGGTACCTTTTCTGTCATTCAATGGCAAAACCGCTAGGTGTCCCCACTGTAATGGCGTTTTGATGTTCAAGAAAGCCAGTCATCTTACTGGTAACCTGCCAACAGGCGCGATAAAAAATAACCGCTTATTTTTTCAGTGTGTGGATTGTGGAAAGATCTATTGGGAGGGGAAGCACGTATGTTATCTGCGACTTCTAGCAAAAAAAATTAACAATCGGATCCAAGAGTTCGAGAGGGAATCGGCCATCGATCTATATGGTCTTCATCAACAAAAGGTTAAAATCCCCACAGGATAACAAAAAACTACTATCAAAAAATGAGCAAAACTCCAGCCCTAGATAGAACGTTTGACAAAGTTCTGGCCCAAAAGCAAGATGAGTTTATAGCTCAGATCGAGTCCGCTTATCAAGAAGCACTAACCAACCTTGAATCATCAAAAAGTAGTCTTGGATCAGAATATGACCGCATTATACAAAGTTCGAAGAAGCAAGCAGAAAATCTTAAAAGACAGATCTTAGGCTCAAAGCGCCTTGAATCTAGGAATCAAGAGCTTCTGCTAATCGAGGCTGCAGTCAATGACTTATTCCAAAAAGCGAAGCAAAGATTACATGAGTTGCCAAGAGATAAGGAATATGAGATCATGATAAATGAGATGATAGAAGACTGTATTTCAGCTATAGACTCGGATCAAATTGTAATTGAGTCAAATGAAAAGGATCGGAAAATAGTTTCAGGAATCATTACCAATAAGTCCAGTAGGGTAAAGATATTGCTTTCAGAGAAACCTGTCGAAGTTATAGGTGGATTGCGAGCAAGGTCTATAGACGGTTCATTAACTTATGATAGTACTTTAGAACTACGCATGGATCGGCTCAAACCTTTAATAAGGAAGGAAATAGTCCAGACATTGAGAGGAAGCGATTGAGTGATGGTAGCTAAGGGTAAAATTGTCTGGGTTAGTGGTCCTGCCGTAAAAGCTGATGGTATGGCATCAGCTAAGATGTATGAAACAGTCGAAGTAGGGGATCTGAAATTAATCGGGGAAGTAATTAGGTTGACTGGTGATGTCGCATTTATCCAGGTTTACGAATCAACTTCAGGACTTAAGCCTGGAGAGCCAGTTAAAGGAACTGGGCAGCCCTTATCCGTATTATTAGGTCCTGGTGTTATCGGAAAGATATACGACGGTATTCAGAGGCCACTTGACGAAATAGCCCAAAAAACGGGTTCTTTTATAGGAAGAGGTGTGGCAACGACCCCCGTCGACCTAAAAAAAGAGTTCAAATTCGTCCCTACGGTAAAAATCGGGGACGAAATAGGAGCCGGTTCTGTTCTTGGTTTTGTCGAAGAAACTCCATTGTTAACACACAGCATTTTGGTTCCACCAGATCATGTTGGTGGCAGAATTACCGAAGTAGCGAGAGAAAGTGATTTGAAAGTCGACGAAGTAGTAGCAGTTTCAGTGAAAAATGGCGATAGGCTGGAACTTAAAATGTATCACAAATGGCCTGTTAGAAAACCTCGTCCGTATGTGGAGAGATATGATCCAACAGTTCCGTTGGTTACGGGCCAGCGTATTATTGACACTTATTTTCCTATTGCGAAGGGTGGAACAGGTGCGATCCCTGGCGGTTTCGGAACAGGAAAAACAGTCTCATTGCATCAAATAGCAAAATGGGCCGACTCAAAGGTGGTAGTTTACATAGGTTGCGGGGAACGGGGGAATGAGATGACAGAAGTTCTTGTGGAATTCCCTCATTTGATAGATCCCAGATCAGGAAGACCTTTAATGGAGAGAACGGTTCTCGTAGCAAACACAAGCAATATGCCTGTAGCAGCAAGGGAGGCCTCAATTTACACAGGTGTCACGATAGCAGAGTACTACAGGGATATGGGTTTTGACGTCGTCTTAGTAGCAGATTCTACAAGTAGGTGGGCCGAGGCGTTAAGAGAGATGTCAGGTCGTCTTGAAGAGATGCCAGCCGAAGAAGGGTACCCATCTTATCTTGCATCGCGGCTAGCCGAATTCTACGAACGTGCGGGCCGCGTTAGAGCGTTGGGTTCCCCTGAAAGGTCAGGCTCAGTAACTATTGTTGGAGCAGTCTCTCCCTCAGGAGCGGATTTCACAGAACCAGTTACTACACATACTATCAGATTCATCAAGACTTTTTGGGCTCTTGATACTAGACTCGCTTATTCAAGGCACTATCCATCCATAAATTGGATGCAGTCATACTCCGGATATCTGGAGGATGTGGCAAAGTGGTGGAAGCAAAATGTTAGCGCAGAATGGTATAGCCTGAGGGCTGAGTCATATCATATACTTCAGAGAGAAGACACATTGAAAGAAATTGTTAGACTCCTTGGCCCTGAAGCTCTTCCGGACGAAGAAAAGTTGGTTCTAGAAGTTGCGAGGATGATTAAGATAGGGATTCTGCAACAGAATTCATTTGATAAAGTTGATACCTATTGTAGTCCCCCAAAGCAGCTGAAACTAGTAGCTTTAATGGTACAATTCTATAAGAATTCTCGGAAGGCTCTAAGGGAAGGCGTATCCCTAATAGATATTCGAGCCATGCCCATAATAACCTCTCTTTTAAAGGCTAAGTTTGAGGTTACGGATGAGGAGGTTTCGAAGCTGGATGGGTTGGAAAAAGATATGGCTGAACAATTCAGCAAACTGGGTCAACCTGAGGAGGTAAAGGTCCCTGTCTGAGACGTCAGCGGGTATCGAATACACAAAAGTAGGTGAAATCAAGGGACCACTTATGATCATTGACGGCATAACAAAAGCCTCCTTTGATGAACTGGTAGAGATTGAAACTCCTGACAAGGAAAGGCGGCTCGGTAGAGTTCTGGAAGTAGGTTTTGGAAAGGCAGTAGTTCAGGTGTTTGAGGGAACCACAGGGCTCGCGATTAGTGGGACAAGGGCAAAGTTCCTTGGCAAAACCATGCAGTTACCCGTCTCGCAGGAGCTTCTAGGAAGAGTATTTGACGGGTTGGGTAGGCCCAACGATGGTTTACCAGAGCCCATTGCAGAAAAGTTCGTTGATGTGAACGGAGAACCTATGAATCCAGAAAGGAGAGAGTATCCCACATCTTTCATACAGACTGGAGTATCAGTGATTGATGGCATGTTAACTCTGGTAAGAGGCCAAAAGCTTCCTATATTTTCGGGTTCAGGAATGCCCCATAATATCCTGGCGGCACAGATTTCAAGGCAGGCGACGGTTGTAGGTACTAAAGAGGACTTTGCCGTCGTCTTCGCAGCGATAGGAGTCCAATATTCTGATGCCCAGTACTTTAAGCGGAGTTTGGAAGAATCTGGCGCTCTGAGACGCAGCGTCTTGTTCGTGAATCTCGCAGACGACCCAGCTATTGAGAGAATTATAACTCCTAGGGTCGCGCTAACCGTAGCAGAATATCTGGCCTTTGAATTAGGAATGCATGTGTTGGCAATACTGACTGATATTACAAATTATGCTGAAGCGTTGAGAGAGATCAGCGCTGCTAGAGAAGAGGTTCCCGGCAGAAAGGGTTACCCTGGATACTTGTATACAGATCTTGCGAATAATTATGAAAGGGCCGGGAGAGTGAAAGGAAAGAGCGGAAGTGTCACACAGGTGCCTATCCTGTCAATGCCGGCCGACGATATCACCCATCCCATTGCGGATTTGACAGGATACATAACCGAAGGACAGATAGTCTTAGGGCGTGATCTGTTCCGGAAGGGGATTTATCCACCAGTTAACGTGCTCATGTCTCTTTCAAGACTTATGAAAGATGGCGTAGGTGAAGGGAAGACGAGAGCAGACCACATGGAAGTTGGGAATCAGCTGTACGATGCCTATTCTAGGGCTCAGGAGGTCAGATCGCTTGCGGAAATTGTCGGAAAAGCAGGGCTGACTGGCGTTGATCTCAAGTATTTGGATGCCGGAGATAAGTTCGAAGATCATTTCTTAAAACAAGGCAATGATGAGAATAGAACTTTAGAAGAGACGCTTGGTAGAGCATGGGAGGTATTATCTACACTCCCAGAAGGTGAGTTGACCAAGATCAAAGACAGATATGTAAGACAATACTACAAAGGAAACAAGTAAGTGCGATGTCATTTGGCAGAAAAGTCGTTGCAACGAAGATTGAGCTTATAAAAATCCGTCGTTCTATCCAGGTTGCTCGGATGGTACATAAGATCCTCGACGACAAAAGGGAAGTCTTGCTTAAGAAAATAGACGAGATGATCGAGGAGGCAAATAAGGCTAGGGGTGATATATGGTCGCCTCTAGGAGAAATTTATACTTCTGTATATAACTCGTACATGTCCCTAGGCACAACGACTCTAGAGTCTGTAGCCGATACTACACCTAGTATTATGGAAGTCGAGGTCAATGTGAGGAGGGTTGTGGATGTAAAAATCCCTACCCTTGAGGTAAAAAATAGAAAAGGTGGTCAGGATTTGTCATATGGCTTTATAGAAACCAACGCCTCAGTCGACAAGGCAGCTAGGCTTATCAAGAATATGCTTCCCCAGGTTTGTAAGGCGGCCGAATATGAAAATGCTATTTTCAGCCTAGCAAAGGAACTTCAAAGAACTCAGAAACTGCTCAATGCACTAGAATATGTCATTATTCCGCAGTATGATAGTGCTATATCCTTTATTCGTGCAACCCTCGAAGAAAGGGAGCGGGAGGAGTTTGTTAGATTAAAGAAAGTAAAAGCAGTTCTTGAAAAGAAAAAGACAGCAGCTTAAACATGTAGTTGAGATAAGACTTATAACTTTTTGAGTCCAAGGATGCACGTATCTCACCCCAACGGAAATTAATTGTGATGTAAGTATAGCCATATTCATAGACATGCACCAATTAGGTCAGTCTCAACGTTTTGATGGCAGTCGTCGTAGTTATCATTAAATATGGCATTTTAGCTCGAAAGTTTATGAAAGCTGTACTGAGCCGAATTTCTACCGGAGCTTTTGAAATTATAGTAACAAGCATTATATCGGCTGGAACGCTCCTAGCGCTCACACTTCCTCTTCCTGTCTCAGCTCAAGATGGAGGCCCGGTTTCAGATGTGGCCTCATCAAAGCTCATTGGTGCAGGTATGGCATTTGGTCTCGCAGCATTAGGCGCAGGTATTGGTCTAGGTTTTGTGGGAGCTGCTGGGCTTGCCGCGATAAGTGATAATCCAAAGATGCAGTCAAGAGTATTTATTATTGTAGGTATGGTTGAGTCAATAGCCATCTATGGTATTGTTATGATGTTTATCATCTTAGGTCAGTAAGATTACCTACCAAAATCTTGAGCGCAAGATTTTAAAACCTTCGAAGATAGACAAAGGACTGTTAAATGGGAGTAGCGAGATTAGTTAAGACCTCTCTGGTTTTGCCCCGAAACGAAACGCAGCAGGCTGTGAGCAAGCTAGCTGAACTGGAGTGGTTTCATTCCTTTGAGAATAATTCGGAATTCTCAAACAGATACTATGATGATCTCGTACTGAGAGCACAGAAGCTGTTTCAAGATATCGATGAGGTTGTTCGTACGCTGGGGATTCCTCTTGAGACTGGAGTAATGGCAACTATGTTCAAAGGAGCTCCCAAAGATACAACTAATTACGTCATCGACGAAATCCAGACTTTTATTGGAGAATTAGAAGACAGAAGTACTATAATCTTGGAAGAGCCAAAGAGCTTGCTGAAGCAACGATCAAGATTTTCAAAAGAACTCGAAGAATCAACAAACATTGAGGCAGCACTTGAAATGGCTGCTAAACTCGATATCGATATGTCGCTTTTCAAGAATTTACGGTTATTTTTTGCGGGAATTTTTATTATCAATTTATCTGATGAGTCTGAAATTCTAAAAAGTGTCGGAGACGTCTTCGTATATACAAAAAAAGTCAATGAAAATAAGTCAGCATTATTTATTTTCAGCTCGGCAGAGGATTCTGAACGGGTCACTAAGATTCTTAGAAGCTTTGGTGTGCACCCGCTAACCATACCATCAAATATGCCACAGAATCCCAGCATAGCCCATAAGGAAGCCCAAGCGACAATCAAGGAGTTAGAATCAAAGTTAAAGGAAGTTAACAATCGATTAGAGAATGGCAAGCGATCAATTTTGACTAAGGTGCTTTCGTTACACGAAGCTGCCAGGGCTGCAAAGGATGCTTTAGAAACTACAAGAAAGCCACCAGGAACTAGGCATTTCGCTATTATTCAAGGCTTTATTCCCGAGAGTATGAAAAGCAAGTTTAAGGACGTTACAAGAGAGTATATGTCGGTAGTTGAGATACCGAATGACGTCAACGACATTAGTCCTGATATTGGCGGACAGAGGATGCCATCTCTACTAACGAATAAGAGGTATGTCAGCACATTTGAGGTGATAACGGAAACCCAAGGACTGCCAAGATCTGAGGAGACTGACCCAACACCTATTATTTCATTTTTTTGGCCTTTTTTCTACGGTCTAATGTTCGCGGACTTGGGCCACGGTTTATTGCTTTTTGGCCTAGGTATGTTGTTAAGGCAAAGAGGGATTGGGTCAATACGGACCTGGGGAACTCTACTTGCAGCAAGCGGGGCAGCAGCTTCCCTAGCTGGATTAGGAACAGGCGAAGCTTTCGGTTTTCATTTTGAAGAGCTTGCTATATTGGCACCATTGGCAGAAGTCATACCTTTCATAGGAGTGCTCAACGTGTCTGAACTCACATTTGAAGATGTTACAAAAATACTTGAAATATCAATTGCAATCGGTATAGTTCATCTTTTGTTGGCCTTTTTCCTTCGACTGCATGCTGACATCAAGGCGAGAAACAAGCTACTAGTATGGACAAAGGATATCCCGACCATTCTGCAATATCTGGCGGTGGTATCCATTATACTCGCAGCGATAGGGTCAGAGTATGATATAATTGGTATGTTCGGAATCACGGGGGTAACTCATGAAGAACCGGTGCCCTGGTTGACGTTTATTTTTGGAGATTGGGTTACTGTCGAGCTAGTAGCAAAGGTAGCTCCGCTCGTGATAATAGGTTGCGTCATAGTAATGATACTTGGTGGAAGAAAGGAAGAGGAACATGCTCGAAAGCACGGAGGTGATGAAGGGGGCGGAATGGTTGGGATAGTAGTTGAGGTCATAATGGTAAGAATAATCGAAATGCTTTCCAACACTATTAGCTATTCCAGACTTGGCATAATGTTGTTAGTGCATGTCGCCTTGTTAGTTACCGTGAACGAATCGTTTGAATCGACTGGGTCATATGCTATCTTGATTGGTGGAAACATAGGGATCATGATGATCGAAGGCCTGATCGTATATATCCAGACAATCAGATTGCACCTATATGAATGGTTTCCAAAATGGTATATCGGTGACGGTATAGAATTTAAGAAAATAATTCCTACGATGCTTTACACCAACTTTATCTGGAATGTGAATATTGTTTCAAAGGCCTCTCATGATACCAGGAAGATGGAGGACCTAAAGCAGGTGGCTCGTTAAAACCCTTTCCGTAAAATCCTACATTTTTTACACTTGTATTCAACATATGTCTGGCGTATAATATTACTACACTATAGGTTAACTAACCAGGGAAAGAGTGGTCGTACTTCATTCTGGTCTAATGAGATTTGAAATTATAGCGTCTGCAGTAACCCCCTGTTCTACACCTGAGGTGATAGCGGAAAGATTTCTTATTTCGACCATTAGTAACTTTAGTGCAGAAAGCATTATAGAAACGCTAAACATCGTTCTAAATGAACTAACGACTCTTCTCAGGCCGATAGCCTCGAAACCTTTCTCTAGCTTCATGATCGCATCTATATCACTCTTAGCCGACGGCGGAATTATCTCCTTATATACCGTCGAAGCGAGTTCTCCGATAGCCTCTGAGATTTTCTCATAGTTTATCATTTTCTGAAGGGTTTCCCTGGTTACTTTAGGGGTCGTTGTTACGATCAAATCATTGATTTCCGCTGGAGTAAGATTCCAGTATTTTCCTCTAATGATTGCGAGGACGTTGTAGGAATCTATATCCGTGGAAACAATTCTCTTAGTATCTGGTGATTGTGCTTCAGTGACCATAGCTCTGTCTAAAGATTTGTAAAAAACATGGTCCATAAAAGTATCGAACAATCGTAGATCACCCCTCTCCTTGTAGGCCGCGGCTGCCTTGGCAGCGTCGTCTGCAAATTCGCTTCCGGCTAAAGCAGACACAGCCTCATCAAGATCCTTAGCGACAAGAGCTTTAACAATAATGTCTCTTCTGCCCACAACCTCTTCAGCTCGAAGGTTTATGCGAGGAAGTAATTCTTCGTATGATTTGTTTAATGCTTTACCTTTTAGGACTAATTTCAGGTTCCATGTGATATACTTTACAAAGTATGCACTCAAGATACCCCCACCACCTACGATTTTAATGATCTTTGCGTGAGTGTTCACAAGATATTCCCATAATGCACTCTCTACCTTTTCGGCTGAATACGGCTTGGTAAGTTTTGCTAGTGCATCAAGGTAAATAGTATTTTTCATCCTCGTTACCAATTCTTCCAAATCACGTGATTCTGCTAGATTTTGAAGTTCGTTCTTGGTGAGCATCCGACCCCTCAAACCATGTGAGAGAACTGTGCCATAGATCTTGCTCGGCATACTCACCTTACTCATATAGTTGGATTACGATAAGCTAGATTTTAATTGTATTGCTGACGAACAGCCTAACTCACAGAATTCAGTCAAATAGAGATAAGAGGGCCTGACATGTCCTCATAGAGAGAGCAAGTAGGACAAAGTGAGTAGTAAATCCTACTACACTTGCTATTATCACATTGTCAGTCAAGTGAAGCAAACCCAGAAACACGCCCAATGAAGGTAGGGCAAACGTTAATGCAAGCGCGGTGCTCACCCATATTGACTTCAACAGGTCATCGGGATCATTGTTTAATCGTCGTCCGCCGGGAACTAGTCTCAGCGCCATAAAATATCTACAACCATATTTGTATGATATTTAATTTAAGTATTGTTTATATGGATTTTATTGATAATAATAACAAACCAACAAGAAAACCTATATTAGATATGTCTCAACCAAAGTTTTGTCTCCGCTCCTGCTTTATAGGTCAAAAAATATGACATTCACTCTGCCCCTTATGTCCTGGATCCAGGGTACAGGGGGTTCTTGTTCTATACCGAGATATTACCCGTTGTGTGAGGCATACTTTTATAAGGTTTGTACATTGAACAACATTATTTCAAGAAAATGATAGAATCGGATAAAGCAAGCAACCCACGCAAGATCACTAGAATAAATTTACTTGGTACGAGCACTATACTTGCATTACTAATCTCCGTGCCAGCGATAACGATAACCCTCATAATGCACTATGCAATCAGGGCAGACCTGATAATCACAGTTTTAGCCAGTTTGGTGGCCTTATTCGTTGGGATGGGATTTAGCGTTAAAGTGTCGAAGAAACTTGTTCGTTACTAAAATCTATGGATCAGATACTCTATTATTTCATATATCTCGTTAGGTATTGAAAGCTAATATTAGGATTGGGAGATCATGGATAAACTAGACAAAATATTTGAGCTGCAAAAAGATCTGGCTTCGTTTATCTCATCAGAAAGATATCCTAGTTCAAAAGAAGAAAGGGTTGCGGCCCTTTGCACTGCAATCACACACGAAGCCATCGAGCTTCAGCGGCTTACGAACTGGAAATGGTGGAAAAAAAAAGTTGAGTTTGACGAAGATCAAGCTCGAGAGGAACTGATAGATATATGGCATTTTGTCATCCAGACGGCAATTGAACTTAATGTTAGCCCGCAAGCTATATTAGATGAATATTTACGAAAAAATAAGATTAATAGACAGAGACATCAGTACGGTTATTGATCATAAATATATGTAGGATCGTGGTCCTAGATGCTTGGTTCGAATATATTGTAGTAGCACGAGCATCTAGAGATGCCGGCGGTTTTCAAAAGTCAGTAACTCCTTCTTCTTCTATACAAAAATAGCCGTTCTTATATGTTCTTGGATGTAACAAGATAGCCCTGTACTGCTTGGAGTCCGTCGTCTCGAGCTTGGCTCGAATGTGTGCGTATAGTGACATGGAAGAAGCCATAAATTCTCGGTCAATAAAGGATCTATCTCTTTGAGAGTACCTTAACATATTAGTTACTACTACGGAACAGTCAAGAGAAATTGCAGTAAGGCATAAGGTATGCATTTGCTTCATTAAGACGAGGTGCATCTGGACCCCCCTAAATTCATTAGAAATCAGGGAAGAGATACTATCTACTATTATCAGCCTAGCGTTCATCTTCTCAATTTTTCTTACGGCACTGAACTGATCTGAGGAATTGAATACTCTGAGATAAGAAATTTTCTTTAATATGTTAGTATCTCCTTTGTAGCTCGCTATTTGCCTAATTCTTTCAGGTCTGAAATTTCCTGTCGTATCAATGAAGATGACTGTTTCACCAGGAAGGATTTCCTTCGCACAATTTACACATAGACTAAAGCAAAGCTGCGATTTTCCTGTTGCGCTCTTACCAAAAAAATCTGTTACCATTCCAGACCGGATGCCACCTCCTAACAAATGGTCCAATGACTTTGATCCAGTACTTACAATCATTGTCAACTCCTTTCACGATACTCTTGAATACTTTAACCGTTATTAATACGAAATTTCAATATAGCAATATGCCCAGAGCATTTGTACTTGTAAATGCTGAACTCGGATATGAGGCAAAATTAGCTGATGAATTAAAAAGCATCTCAGGTGTAAGTGACGCTTATACAATTTATGGAGTTTACGATATATTGCTCAAAGTCGAAGCCCCAACAATGGAAAGGCTTAAGGAATTCATAAGTACAAAAATACGTCGAACTAGTGGGGTCAAATCTACTCTCACAATGCTTATAATGGAAGATTAGGCTAGTCGCCAAATCTTAGCTTGTTCTATATCTGAACTGGTCCAGTTTGATTAGTTCATGGTAGGATCCAAACTGAGAGACATCAGCTTCGTCAAGAAGTGACTCGGACTTGCGGACCTCCTCATTAACGTAAACTTTTAGTAACTTATATGTGGTTGATCTTTGAGCTGGTACCTTTCCAGCCGACCTTATTAACGACCTGATCGCTCTTGGTTTCATAATTTGCCCATGTGAAGCCCCTGCTGCAGTCGAAATGCTCTCATTAATTAGGGTTCCACCGACGTCGTTTGCACCTGCTCCTAGTAGTATCTCTGAAAGCCTCGGTCCTTCTTTGACCCAAGAGACTTGTATATTGTTAATATATCTGTGCAAAATGATTCTAGCCACCGCATGCATTTTGAGCACCTCACCTCCGTCGGCTCCAGGACGTGCGCCAACAATGTTATGACCGTACATAGGAGCTTCGGTGTGTACGAAACTCAGAGGGACAAATTCTGTAAATCCTCTAGTTTGTTTTTGAATTGATCGTAATAAAGCCAAATGCCTTGCCTTATCTCTAGATGTTTCTATATGTCCGTACATTATTGTACTAGTAGTAGGAATACCGATAGAGTGTGCGTATTTGATTATTGTAACCCATTCCTCAACTGTTATTCGTCCAGGAGAAATGATATCTCTTATGTGCTGGTCAAGTATTTCAGCGGCGGTTCCAGGATGGCTACCGACACCCGACTCTTTCAGCATTTTCATGTATTCCCTGACTGGTTCATCTAACATTTTGGCGCCGTAAAGAATCTCCTCGGGTGAGAACGCATGTATGTGGATATCAGGTAGCTCAGTCTTAATGGCCTTACATATATCGATATAAAGATGGCCATCCATTTTGGGTGGAAGTCCAGCTTGAATACATACTTCAGTGGCTCCTAGTTTCCATGCCTGTTTAGCTCTAGTTACGATTTCTTCAATAGGGAGGAGATATCCCTCTTCTCCTCTAAAATCCCGGCTAAAAGCGCAAAATCCGCATCGCTTGATGCAAACGTTAGTAAAGTTGATGTTCCTGTTTACAACGTATGTCACATGCTCGCCTACCGTCCTTCTCCTGAGCTCGTCTGCTACCATGAGTACCATTTTCATCTCAGTTCCTCTACATTCAAGTAACTCAGTAGCCTGGTCTTCTGAAAGATCTTTATCATCGAGAGCATCGTCCAAAGCTGATGAAATTATTGGATCAGCACTTTTTAGAAGGGAGTCAAAAGTCAATTTATCAGACCCTCACGTACAAGACCTGAAGAATCGCAATATGGTTCTACATAACTCATAAGTTGGTTTGAAATATATCCGCGGTCTGCATTAAATATGAATTTAGGGTAGATAGGTAATCTGGCCCTTAAGGAGTAGCCCTTTCTCAACGTCGCTAACCTAACGGATTCTATAGTTGGCCATGGGAATTCGGGATTAACGTAATCTATAGTGACTGGGGATATACCACCCCAATCATTGATGCCACAATCAAGGAATCTACCAAATACCTCAGGATTAAGGTTGGGCGGGATCTGAATGTTCATATCTTGCAAAATAATTCTTGCGATAGAAACAACCTTTAGGAAGTAATTTAACCCAATGGGAGCAGCATTTTCCATTCCAGTCCCAGCCTTTGGCATAAAATTCTGCAAGATTACTTCTTGAATATGACCGTATTTTTCATTTATTTCGTTTATTACAAATAGAGAATCAATAATCTCCTCGGCATATTCCCCTATGCCCAACAATAATCCTGTCGTGAAGGGTATTTTTAATTGTCCCGCATCTTCTAGAACTTTAATCCTGATCTTTGGATTCTTACTCGGAGCTTCATGATGAGGCATATATTTTTGACCCAATCTATTGCTTGAAGATTCGAGCATCATACCTAAGCTCACATTACTATTCCTCAAAAGAGACATTTCCTTTTTCGTTAGGCTTCCTGCATTAGTGTGGGGAAGCAGACCGGTCTTTCTCAAGATTTTTTCGCTTATATCCTCTATGTACTCAACTACCGAAGTATGACCGAGAGATCTCAACCAATGTCTAGCATGCACGTACTTTTGTTCTGGCCTCTCACCGGCAACCAGCAATGCTTCTGTACATTTAAACTTTTTTCCGAGCTCGGCTAACGTAATCACTTGTGAAGGTGTCATCATCCTAGCTGCTTCGTCGTATGGATCTTTTTTGTAGGTGCAGTAGGAACATGAATCTCTGCACAAGTTGATTAGATCAACGAAAACTTTACGTGAATACGTGACAACGTCCGAACCTGGACTTCGGTTTCGTATATTTCTAGCAGCAGATATAATGAGATCATCCTCACTAGACCTCATTAACGCATAGGCTTCTGTTCTCGAAATCGATTTTCCTTCCATGCTCCTGGAGAGAATTTCTTGAACGGATACTGCGGTTTCAGAGAGCATTATTTGTTATTCTTGCCATAGTGGCATTCCGTTATTAATAAACAATTTCAATTTGAATTGTGAACACCAGGTGGCTTGCATTGAAGCGTTATCTAACCGTCAGATCCGTTTTACTGATTAGTGTGCTACATCCGATATTTTCTCCCTCTCCATCTAACCGTACCGCTTCTTCTCGCGTCATAAATGGACGATACAAAGGTTAAACTTATGATCGCAGCTGCTAACGGACAACACACCGCGTAAAAAGGGCTCTGAAACACACCATACTTTGACTGGACCACATTGCACACAAATATCAGAATGACAGTTGTAATACAGACTACAGATAAAGATACTGATAGTACATGCAGGACGTTAATAATATTATGGTCTGGAGGAGGTAGGGAAAGTGACCATATTGAGTGGGGTAACAGTATGAAAGGTTCGAGCAACAAAAAGATAACTCCGACTGACATGAGAATTGCTAGATTCTTGTTGTGTGAATATAGAGGAATCATGAGCCTCCTCATTCCATGCCACAGAGTTTCAAGGTCTCTTGCCCATACTGCTGATACGTATGATTCACCCCTTACCATTCTAATCAAGAACTTTTTTCTTTTCATTTCTGCACCAAGGGCACCATCCTCTACTAGCGCTTGTCTTACAGTTTTATGGGTTCCTACTGTTTCGTAGGAGGATCGAGTGATCAAATAGAAGCTACCGAAGAAATAGCCAACTTTAGTCCTAGGATTGTTGACACGCAGGGCAGAAAATCGAGTATGAAGGAACACAGAGAGCATAGGCAAGGTTATCTTAGTCCATAAATCATTGCAAAGCAATCTAGGAACAACCGTGACAGCGTCGACACGATTTAGCCACAATTGGTGTATCGAGAGTTTCATTGCAGATATACCATGTCTAGTATCAGCATCTGTGAATAATAAGAGATTCCCGCTGCAATGAAGATATCCTTGATAACAGGCCCAATTCTTGCCTACCCATCTATCTGGCTTCAATCCAGCCTGCAATGCCGTTATAAGTCCATTGTATTTTGCCTCATAGTTTTGCATTATCCTCCAAGTTCCATCTTCAGATGAATCATCTACGAGAATTATTTCAAAGTTAGGATAATCTTGCTTAACTAGGTCATCTATACATCTGGCGACGTATTTTTCTTCGTTTCTAGCTGGTATAATTACGCTGACTCTGGGGTAAACTGTAAGAGAATCTGCCTCGGCTAGTTGCTGCAACTTGGGCGACTGTCTAAAAGATTTTAGCATATATGCGAGGAAATAGAACCATGTTACGGAAATCGCAGTCGTAATAGCAAATGCAATGACTATAATAATAGTAAGCAAAAGATCTAAGTCCAGGTAGCCCACCTCTCGCTATACCAAAAATCTTTAGTCATCTGGAAATGTCCAGCATATTC
>CAYTQD010000020.1:0-21418 GCA_964439995.1 uncultured Nitrososphaeraceae archaeon | reverse complement strand
GGATACCAGCAAAAGCAGCAAAGTCCTGGTTTGAAAACGTAAGAAAAAGAAAAAACCTCCTCAATTCAGCCCAAAATAAGATCTCTGCTGCGGTACGGCTCATCGCAATAAAGCATCCTTCAGAACGGATAATGGTATTTAGTGAGACAATAGAATCTATTAAAAGGTTGAAGGAAGCTCTAGAACTAGAGGGAATAAAGTCAATTATAATAGAAAGCAAGCTCAGATCTAAAGAAAGACAGGAGATTTTATCAAAATGGGGGACATATTTTTTTCCGCTGCTTTCTGTTCATACGCTAGACCTTGGATACGACGTCCCCCAAGTGAGAATAGCCATTATCTTAGCAAGTACTTCTAACATGAACCAAGCCGCACAACGAGTAGGTAGAATACTTAGAAAAGCTGAAGGAAAACATAGTGCTCTCATATATACCATATACCTTTCAGATACACTTGACTATACGCATTTGGGGGTCGTGAGGCAAGTAACACAGGTTGAGAGCAGACGACTAAACTTAGGTGTTAACGACCATGCCACTACTAGGAAAGGAGCTAACCTAGACGCTTTTATGGCCTAACTGACGGCTTGCGAAAAGTTATAAAATCTAACACGTTTCAATATGCCACCGAAAGTATAATTAAGAATTGTAACACTACTGCTCTGATTTTGACATCTTAATTTTTCTCAGTTTAAATGTTACTTGGGTATCATATTTCTTGATGAGTAGCGAGTTTAGATGGCTTATGCTCAGCTCCTCGTTTCTAGTTTATACCACTATGATCTTAGGAGTATACCTGAGCTCTGTTCACCAATCTCTGTCATGCCCAGAGTGGCCTCTCTGTCCAAACGGGTTCTTAATGCCGCCGGAACCAAGTTACATAGTTGAGTATTTTCATCGCGTATTTGTAGTTATTACCGCTGGCACGATCTATGCCACTTTAGTTTTCGCGTGTGTAAAAATCAGAGAGATGCAGCACCTAACTGTGGTAGCGGCCCTTATCGTGTCGTTGCAAATCTTAATAGGAGCATTAGTTGTAACCAGCGGTCTTGACACTATGCTCGTATCCATCCATCTACCCATAGGGGTGGCTTTATTTGGAATAACATTGTTAACGTTCTTACAATACAATAGAATAACGTCTACTAATGAGACAACTTCCAAGTTGTAAGATTTGAAATAACCAACCTCGAAATGCCAGTTTCTGTCTAAACAGAAAGATAAAATAAACAGGTATACTTACTCAATATTCTTATATGTGAGTAAAGAGATGTTGTTATAACATTTTTGACTCAAAATAACAGTTTTCCTATGAGAGATTGGCACGTCGAACATATGCAAAAGACAATTGTAAAGTTTGTGACAGAATTATCAGGGAGTGCTTCCTCATGGCAGAGAAAGCAATACAAGAAATATAACAACATAGCTAATGTTTGCAAGAATATTGATTATGATATTAAACACGGCGTCACGGATGAAGATGTGCTTTTGTTCATAGATAAAGTTAGAAATGATTCATCTTATTCTGATCTTCAAGATAACTTTGGCGCGATGGAGAAGTTAGAAGAAGTAAGGAGATACGTTATTGCTAGCAGAAATAAGAAATATTAGAATGAAGCAAGCCTATTAGGTTCGGGACTAGGTTGACAGCCTAGTGGAAAATTAGTATAATTCACGATAATGTAAACAAAATTAGTAGTAGTAGACCAATATATTTTATCATACTCATATAAGTGGCAGGTCCGTAAGGAATGCCTCCTAATTGAATCCATTTAAACGCATAGTCACCAAGAAGAGCGGGAAGGAGGACTGCTTAATTTCTGTTAATGAGAAGGAGTTCAAAGAGAGCGTCGTTAATGAATGGCTCATCGAACGTTTCAAAAGCAAGCTCAAAAAAGCTGCTACTGTTGTTAGCACCAGAACTAGACCACTGGTGCTGTATTATAACACAATGGAAGAGAGTGAGGATTCTGCGAAGGAAGAAATTGTACTTCATAATCAAACGTATGTCACAGTACAGATATTAACACGAGGAGGATTTGTCCCAACCAGCTTTTACGAGCAGCGCATATTTACTACAGACCAATTCATTTCTTGGATAGTTAGGGAAAGAAAAGATCGTGAAATGATCTTGCAATGTCTTGCAACCCTAGATGCCAATGTGACTAATAACGAATGTAGAACCACTTGATAAACTACAGATCTGCTCATTCTTTAGTCCTGGTAATATTTCGCTATAGGCTATCATAATAAGCCAAGGGTTGGAAGGCTAGAGAATCAAAGGCTATAAAGAACCGTATGTACTGGGACGGTTTCTAAACCTATATACTTGGAAGATCTATGAAGATCTTATGAAGGTAGCTAACAGATCATCAGAGGCTATAAGACGTTGGATACCTTTTGCTGCTGTATCAGCTGCAATTGTATTTGTGATAGCGCTCATACTGAGTCTCCCTCCCGACAGAACTATTGTTGCTTCGGCCCTAGCAGCAATTATGGTTTTCAGCGGATTTTTCTTCCGATCCTATGGCAAGGATAGCGATAATTATAAGTCTGATTCACCGCAGTAGATCAGGTCAAAAATATCATTTCAGCAATAATAAGAAAGCTCTAAGAACGTTAACTAAGAATAAGGATTCCATAACTAAATTATTAGGGAGTTTGAACCATATTTCGAGCAGAGAAGAAGACCATCATAGAGGAAATAAATTCGAAGGGAAGGTTGTACTAATCACAGGTGCTTCCTCCGGGATTGGGAGGCAGGCATCTATTGATTTTTCACGTAAGGGAGTTGAAAGTATCATACTAGTAGCACGCTCACTCTCAAAATTGAGAGATGTAGAGAATATAATAGATAGAAGGTTTAACGTCGAGACAATAGTATATCCTTGTGATATATCGAACAAGACAGAAGTCAAGCGGATGGGAAAAGAAATTCTAGATAAATGTGGACATATTGACATATTAGTTAATAATGCCGGCTTCGGGCTATATGGTAAGGTTCAAAGCCATAGCATCGAAGAAATAGAATCTGTTACTTTTACGAACTACTTTGGTACGGTTTATTGTACCAAAGTATTTTTAGATTCTATGATCTCAAGAGGGTCTGGACACATTGTGAATGTCGCTTCTGTTGCCGCAAGTTTTGGTATAGCAGGTCTATCGGCATATTGCGCCTCAAAATATGCTGTTTTAGGGTTCTCTGAATCTCTATCTCAGGAATTGCATGGGACTGGAGTTAGGCTAACAGTAGTTAGTCCCATTGGTGTAAAGACAGACTTCTTCAACAATAGAACATTTGGAGGTAGAACCCCAAATTACACAGGTTTTACACTCGAACCAAAAATAGTTTCAAAAGCAATCATTTCAGCAGCGAATTCTTATCGTTTTGAAATAGTTGTTCCATTCTACATAAGAGCTGGAATATGGCTGAAGCATACAGTACCCTTTTTGGTCAACCCCATAATAAATTCCCTTTTTCGTAGAGAATTAACCAGATCTGAGATTAGGGACTGTGGTTCAGACTAGCTATCAGCGAAGATTACAAGTCTTTCTCTACAAAGATACGATAAACTCCTCTAGCCGATTCTTTTTCAGCTTACTCGTTGTCCGTCTTCAATGTGTCTAATATTGTGGCTTTTGATTTGTCCATTTCCAAATTTTCTCCAAGATACCACGCAAAGTCACCAACAGAAATTATTCCAAGCGGCTTGCTTACGTCCTCATCGTCAACAACAAACAAATGCCGCACACTATTCTGAGTCATTATATCCGCAGCAACTTCTACAGAAGATAGCGCATCAATCGTCACCACTGGCGATGACATTATGTTCTCCAGTTTAACATTCTTGCTACTTGCATCATGAACACATACTCTAGTCACCAAATCTCTTTCAGTTACTATGCCTGTTGCTTTATTATCTTTATCCATAACCAAGAGAGAGCTTACTCTGTTCTCGCACATTTTTATCGCAGCTTGCTGAGCTGAGTTTGGCAGTTTGATCGTGACCAACTTTTCTGTCATTATTTCACCTATTGAGGATGTCATATTGTCTCATTAATGACAAGACTGTTCTTTTATTGTTATCTCAGAATATATGATGCATAGTTGTCTCAGAAAAAGCCTAGTTAGCTATTTTATAGACTGTTGTTGAAGTTATAGAAGCTTAGTGGTTCGAAAGAACAGAAAACACCAGCAGCACTTGTGCTTGAGATTTCAGGAAGCGAAATCAAAAGCAAATGAAAGGGATAACAATATACACATTACAAGACCTCTTACCTTTTCCATGACCTTTTTATTCTAAATCCCACAACCATCTGGAAATAAATTTCGAGTAGTATGTATGCCACTCCAGTTATAAGACCAATACTAGCTATAGTCGTAGTAAGAGTCTCAAGTGGTGAAGTCAAATATGTTAGAGTTTAGTCTAACTCGTTTATTGGAGTTCTGAAGTTTTTAACCCTAAGTTAACGTGTAAAAAAGAACTAGAAGAATCCCCAAAACTGTGCAGTATAAAAATAAGATATAGACAGATTATGATAAATGAAAGTAGTAACAAAGATGATTCGGCTTAGGTCACGCAAGGAAAATGACATTATAAATGTCACAGATCACGTTTCAGATGCACTAAGAGAGTGCGACGTGAAAAATGGGGTCGTTGTAGTTTTCGTCGCAGGATCGACAGCAGCGGTAACCACTATTGAGTACGAACCAGGCTTATTAGATGACTTTCCAAAAATGTTATCAAGAGTAGCTCCCAGGGATATTCAATATCGTCATGACGACACTTGGCATGATGGAAACGGACATTCGCACGTACGTGCCTCGTTGGTAGGGCCTAGCCTTTCAGTTCCGTTTTCAAATGGTCGTTTAGTACTAGGCAAATGGCAGCAAATCGTAATGCTAGAAATGGATACGAGTCCTAGGGAGCGGATTCTGACGTTGCAGGTATTAGGCGAATAATCAGACTATATGGCCTCTTAGAATCGTTATAATCCCTAGCTGTACCTTCTTGTCCGCCAATAATAGGCTCTGCTGGCTGGATACGACCACGCCAGCAGCTAGTTGATGACCTTTTATATTATAGGTAATAGAACCAATTAGAAGGAAATATCATCTATACTTTGATATACCCTTAATTATATTAAGAAATGAAACCTATAATGGCGGATGCTGAAAATATAACATCGAAAGTTTCTAAAACTAATAGTAAAAAACAGACAAAAAAAGAGAAGGAATTATTGAGAGATAAAGCTAATCAGGAAAATATAACAGCCGCAGTATCTACAATTGAGAGTATTAATCGCAACCACCATAGTGAAGTAAATAGAAATATCAGGAATAAGATAAACGAGATAGTTGTATTACTAAATGACGAAAAGTCTACCCTCTCTGTGAGAGCAGCAAATGCTATCAGTGTTCTAGACAGGCTTACACAAGATAAAGGAATGAAATCACATATTCGAACAATGTTGTGGCAGGTTGTCTCAAACCTTGAGGGCATAAGGGAATGATAAGAAAATTTGATTGGACTAAATCATGTTGTCGCTTTAGTTGCGTGGATTTTATCAATCTGCAATAATAGGTATTAAAGTCGATCTTGTGAATTGCCTATCTCATTTTTCCTCACTAGCGTCTGGCAACCATAGTACCAGACAAAAGGATAAGAGCTGGATGAGAGGAAGGAAGAAAACGTACCATAGCAATAAGGGACCTCTAGATTGTAACCAGGAGATGTGATGTTCTCAAGCACTTGCAGTAGTTGAACCGCTAGAAAAGTGGGCCGATATCAAAAATATACGGCGGACTAAATTAGCTATAAACCTCGTACTCAATCTAATAGTTCCCACATAGTAAAGCCAGAATATTCGCAAAACTCCAATCCCATGGCGCAATATTTCAATGAAAATTGTATTTTTCATCAAGATACTGTAATGATCCATCTTTAAATATGATGAATCCTTTATCTGCTTATCTTATAAAGTTGGGCGACTCTTCAGATTCTGGAGACCAGACTAGTAACACAGAATTTCCAATACGAAAAGCGGATCACGTTAACTTAGTGACCGAAGGAATAGAAGCAGGCCAGAAGATCGCTAAGATTTCTGTTATTACGTTAATCAGCATTGGTATAGCAGAGCTGGTAGCTGGCTACCTTAGCGGAAGTGTTGTTGCTACTGCTGACGGTATAGACTCCATATCAGACGCTACCATTTCTTTTATCGTCTTTCTCGGCTTGAAGATCGCCCACAGACCCCCCGACAAGAGATTCCACTTTGGATATCACAAAGTCGAGAGCTTCGCAGCGCTAATAACTTCTATAGGGATGATTATAATTGGCGTTGTAATCTTTTACCATTCATACCAGTCACTGGTCCAGCCACATCAGATCAAGGAGCCGATCTTGACAATGGTTGTATTGGCTGCTGCAGGTGCCATATCTTTGCACAGAGCGCTTCAAATGAGAGTTATTGCCAATAAGTATAATTTGCTATCCCTAAAAACCGATGCTCGTAATTCTATAAAAGACGCCTCAGCTTCAGTGGTGGGATTCTTGAGTGTCCTAGTTGCAACTCAATTCGGAATAATCCAAGCAGATTCCGTAGGAGGAATGATAATTGCTGGATATATTTTTTCAGTCTCTTATGTATCGTTAAAAAGGTCGTCTCTAATTCTAGTTGATGCCTGGGAAAACCCTAAGATTACAGAGCTAGTCAAGAAAACAATTGAAGAAAGGTTTAACTATGAAAATATTAAAGTGTGGTCCGTCCTCTTACGTTCTTCGGGCGTGGTCGCGCTGGCGGAGGTTCATGTAGAGGTGGATGGAAACAAGCCATTAACTGACGTAGAGATGATATCACTGGAAATAGAGATGGAAATTCGTTCCAAAATACCAGATATTGAAAGAGTTTCAGTTGTTCCACATTCCTCCACATTGACAAAGGCTGAGTCGCGTAGAAGGTGGAAAGTTAGATTCGGAAACAAGGATAGAGGGATAGCAAGATGGAATTTTTTTCTTTAGCTTCTCGTTGGTCATCAGTGACCTTATGGTCTAGGCAATGGAGCTCCAATTTTTTCGGTAAGCTAATTCGACAAGTATTATAGTAAGGTAACGGCTAGAATCAATCTCGAGGATTTCTAGAGTATCAATCCTTATCTCCTGTGGAAATTAGATCAATATAGGTGTCTAAAATAGCGCCTCTTTTCAGGGTGATAGACTAACTAAAAGATGCAGATCAGTTGTTATCATTAGCCGGTAACGGTAGACCTATCGAAGCCCAGCCATATCTCCAAGCTTATCGACTATATAATATATTTATGTAATGACGGTGTAGCATATGCTGTTATCAAGTATTTGATATACATTCTATCAGCAATCCGTATGTCTGTTTATCCAAAGTAGATCTACTATTGGATAATGCCGATGGTTAACACCAACCTCAGACTATCTTCCGGGTCTGTAGCAATATTACACACCTCTGACACTAGCTGCAATGCTAGTATCTTCTGCCATGTTGGTATGCCCCCATCGTCTTATTTCCGTCCATCGTCTGGTTCCCAGCCCTCATGTCATTCCAGATAGAAACTGGGAAAAGGGGGAGCTAAAGCTATTAACGCTACTATCTCTGTTATCTAATCTATGGCTTGTTTTGATATACATACCGACCACAAAACTTGTGTTTTCCTTGGGCAAGAACTTGCCAGATACGGTTTTGGGGAGTCGCATCCATTTAACTCGAATAGGATTCATGCCTTCTGGTCCAAATTCAATGCCTTGAATCTAGATAAATCTAGTCAAATTCGGATAGAACGGCCAGAAATTGCGGAGGAGGAAATTATACTACAATTTCATGACAAGGACTATGTTAATCTTGTTAAGCAAGCTTCAAAACGAGGGACCGGTTTTTTGGACCTTGGTGACACACCAGCTTTTCGTGGAGTATTTGAAGCTTCGTCTTATGTAGTCGGTACAAGTCTCAAGGCATTACAGATTGTTATGGAAAATAAAGGAGGAATAAAACATGCGTTCAATCCTATTGGGGGACTTCATCATGCACGAAGAGCGTCCGCAGGGGGATTCTGTGTTTTCAACGATATTGGTATACTAAGTATTGTAGCCCGAGAAAAATATGGGATAGAGAGGATAGCTTATGTAGACATAGACGCACACCATGGCGATGGGGTATATTATGAATTTGAGCGAGATCCTAAATTTTATATTGCAGATATACACGAGGATGGTCGTTATTTGTATCCTGGTACTGGTGCCGAATCTGAACATGGTTCAGGTGAAGCTCTGGGAACTAAATTGAATATACCGATGAGACCAAATTCAGGTGACAACGATTTTTTTAGTGAATTCAATAGAATTGAGGGATTTATTGATGATATTGCAAAGCCTGAATTTATAATTCTTCAGTGTGGTGCAGATTGCATAAACGGTGATCCGCTGACACATTTGAAATACAGCTCTATAGCACATCGATATACGTCATGCATATTACACAGACTTGCACATGATCATTCTGATGGCAGAATAATTGCACTGGGTGGAGGAGGATATAATAGAGCAAATATCGCAGACGCATGGACAGAGGTCGTTAGATCTTTTAGCTACACAGTATAGGTTGTTACACCTCTTTATGGTTAGCTAGTGATCTGATCCGTACTAGATCACCAAGCACAGTTCCAAATTCCCACTCTTCAGAACTCGGTTTTCATTCACACCTATTGAATCATATTCTACCTGAATCAATAATGTACGTCCCTAGCTATTTAATATCGTCTGCGAGGGGGTCTAAGTTGGAACGATACCTTAGAAACAATTTCGGAGATGCATGGTGGACAGAAAAAGAGAAACAGGTGGAGTCTCAGGTAGATTATGCAACCAGGAGCAAAAATAGATTTATCACCATTCTCTAGCCTAAGTGAAAACTCGTTTTTAGATAAAATAACACAGTCGGGAATCTAGCCTTTGGAAGTCGCATACCTAGCTTGAGTCATGTTTTCTATATTTTTCCGATGGTAGCATTGCGCCATCAAAAATTGACTCTTTTCCTACCATTTCTTTACAACAAGGTTCTGAAGTGGTTGTTCATTTGTGAAATACCGAAAACCATCGCTCATTATTATTCGTCGTACCTCTGTATTCTTTATAGTAGTGGACTGACCACGCAGTCGTTTTGTCAATTAGGTGGCAGTTCCCATTCTCAATATTATATCAGTAGCTCTAATCTAGTTTATCTAGAGGTAAAAGATTGTCATTCTAAATAGTTGTGTTATCCCACAGGATTTGCTACATAACATCTTCAACATTTCGTAGTAGACTAGCCACATATTTAATCGGAATCTGATTGTTACAGTATGTTCGGGATCATTCTAAACCAAATTATTAGTATAATTTTATTATCATCTACAGTTGAAGCTGGTACGTGTTAACTTCATCCATGTATACTTCTGTCATGGAGCTACAGAAACGACTTGCACAACAGGTCGTAGAAAAGGATATACTAGAAGATAGAAAAGTGCGACTCGTTTGTGGTATAGACGTATCATATCTGAAAGATGACGCACACTGTTCAGCCGTAATAATGGAGAGGCATTCTTGGCAAGTAATTGAGGTGGCAAACAAGATTGTTAGGACAACGCATCCCTATATTCCTGGTCTATTTATGATGAGAGAAGCCAAGCCTCTGTTGGCCGCCCTTAAGTTGTTGAAAAGAGAATTTGACTTGCTGATATTAGATGCACATGGTGTCTTGCACCCTAGAAGGTGTGGTCTAGCCTGCTACGTTGGGATAGTTCTTAACAAGCCAACTATAGGAGTTGGCAAGAGGCTTCTTTGTGGTTTTGTACGTGAAGATCAATTTGTTGAAGATCGCGGACAAATCATAGGGTTCAAATTGACTAGTCCTACGGACCATAGAAAGTCGGTCTTTGTTAGTGTTGGCAATCTAATTAGTTTGGCCACTTCAATCCGAATAATTCAGGAAATAACTAAAGAAGGTTATCTGATCCCTGAACCGTTAAGACTTGCTGATATAAACTCGAAGAATAAACTCAATTTTTCAACCCAGAATTTACGGTCACCTAAAAATAAACTACTCTAGGTATAGACCAAATTATTAAAACGTCCATGTAAGGAAGAGCTTTATCTTCATTACAATCCTAATCAGTTGCTTACTCCAGTATTGTTTACTGCTTCAGTAATCTGATTGCCTATCTCAGTCTCCTTTTCCATGAAAGGAACGATGGCTTTTTTCAGTTTGTCTATTGCATTTTCCTTTACTAGTAAGTCGCTGATTTTACCAGATTCGATCCTGTCCAGTTGTCTTTCTATGGATCTGGTAAGCTCTGTTGAGACAATGTTCGGTATGTGCTTACGCATAGATCGTATTACTTCAAATCCGATATCAGTAGCCTTTATTCCTTGTGTACTGTTACTGATGTAGTTCCGCTCGCATAGCGTGCTAATAACACCTGACCTTGTGGCCTCGGTACCTATTTTCTCCTTTTCCATTTTTTTGAGCAAGCTAGCTTGATTATATCTAAAGTTAGGCTGGGTAAACTTCTCAGTCATTTTCACAGCAATATTTTTCAGTACTTCACCCCTATGTAGCTGGGGAAAAAAACATGTTATTCCTTTTCCACTATACCACTTGTAATAGTGCATCCATCCTTCGTGTATGACTTTCTTTCCGTAGGCTTTGAAAATGTGGCTATCCTTTACTAGAAATGTAGCCGTCGTATGCTGAATTACAGCTGATTCGCTAAATGCTATCAAAAACCTTCTGACTATGAGATCAAATAGTTTCCGTTGTGCGATATCGAGGATACCCTTTGGTTTTTCTCCTGTGGGGTAGATTGCAGGGTGTGCTGGATCCCTTTTGCTTCCCTCATTTGGAATAAGACGAGCCGTTGATAGAAGGTTCAAGGCTAGTCTTGTGTAAGAACTCTTGTCTTGACCGTTGTTATCATTGTTATCTAAAACATGAGGACCAATCTGGGATATTCCTAAGATAATTCCCCTGAAGTTTATAGATGATGGAAGCTTTTGGCTAGATGTTCTTGGATAAGAAATAAGTGCACCAAGATATAGTCTCTCCGCAATGGTCAGTGTGTAGCTGGGTGAGAATTTGTATAATCTGTACGCTTCCTTCTGAAGATCGCCAAGGTTAAAAGGGTTAGGAGGCTTGAGTATGGCCTTCGTAACTTTAAGCTCCATAACTTCGCCGTCCTGACCAGAGCATGTGTCAGCTATACAAGAAGCTTTAGATAATGTTTCTATACTCTGGTGATAAAATGCCTTGATTGTATGTCCGTTTTTCTCGAACTCCGCAGTTAAGGCCCAGTAAGGTACCGGAGTATACTTTTTTATAGCTATTTCCCTATCCACCACAAAACCTAGAGAAGGGCCCTGTATTCTTCCCATCGAAAAGTTGCAGTACCTTCCTCCGTCATTACTGCCTTTAAAGGACCTCGTAAGTCCCCTTGAAACGTTAACTCCGTAAATAAAATCTACTACGTGGCGAAATATTCCTGCCTCAGCTAGCCTTCTGTTAGGCCTCGAAAGATTTTGGAACGAATTTGTTATCTCCTCATCAGTAAGAGTCGAAAGCTTAGCTCTAAGAGAGATATCATATTTGTTGTTACAGGCATATTCAAGAATATTGTAACCAATCAGTTCTCCTTCCCGATCGTAATCACAAGCGTGTACAAAGCTTGTAGCTCTTTTAGCCAGATATGATATTGATTCTATGACTAGTTCAGATTTCACTAACGCATCTCGGAAGGTCTTGGATCTCTTTTTTACAATTGGCATCCATTTTGGATCAAACACGGGATATCTGTCTCGCTTTCCTTCGACATCGAGTCCGTATAAGTGACCAATAGAAGAACATATTACGAAGCATTGACCATTCTTGGCAGTCGCAAAAAAAATTGGTGGGAACGGTCTTTCTTTCCCTAAGACCTTCCGGAAACTCGAGCTCCCTAAAGCCTGCCCTATTCTTACTGCGGCAGCTGGTTTCTCACAAACCACGAGGGTGTATGGCCCAGGAATCTTGCTTAAAATCAACCTCTAGTTTCACTTATAGATAATATAACTTATTTTGATTGCCGCCGAGGGATATTAACTCGGTTGAACCATACTCTGAAGCGCGGGGTGTATATCCGTTGTCAGGCGAGCTAGTACCTTTGTGACTCAGCTACAACCCCAACCTCCTTGTTCCTAAATACTGTTCCAATTAGCCCCTTGGCGATCTCAGTATCATCTAATAGTATCTCATCTTCTGTAATTCTTATTGCTGATCCGTTATAGTACATCCCCTCGGCTGTTAAAGTTAGCTCATTATAGTTATTTATCTGTGCACTAAACATAATATTCTTTGCCGAACTTTCTATCACCAAGTTCCT
This sequence comes from uncultured Nitrososphaeraceae archaeon, assembly GCA_964439995.1. Taxonomy (GTDB): domain Archaea; phylum Thermoproteota; class Nitrososphaeria; order Nitrososphaerales; family Nitrososphaeraceae; genus TH5893. The sequence continues at coordinate 9,004 of CAYTQD010000020.1, read as the reverse complement.
TGGCTTCTTATAAGATATATTCCAGTCATAATGCGTACCTACGTATGTACGAGAACTTGGCCGTTCCGCAGTCCAAGTATTTTCAGATACCACTGCAATTAGATTATTGAATTTATCGAAGAAGTTGATATCGAATAGGAGATATTTTTTATCTTCATGATATTCTGGATTCCTGATGGATATAATATCAAAATCATCAATGACAATAACTCTTGGGGTATCGATAAATTTGCATTTACCGATATTTACAACCATTTCTTGTGGCCGTTCCGTATAGAAAGCGTCTTCACCTTTGATTTTGTTATGGGGATTAGTCTTGGACTCCCGTAAAGTAGCCTCTGTTATCTCTTTATTATCAAACTTAATCCTATGCACTGGACAAATAGCAATCATGTTTTCAGGAAGAAATGCCTGAACAACATCATAGGGAACAATGTGCACAAATTCCAGGATGGGACAGCCGCACAAAGCGCAGCCATACAATGTCTCTTTTTTAAGTTGTTTCTGCATTTGTAGGGGAACAATCTTTCCAGACATAACTTCAACAACATATTGTTAGTAGACAATATAACAATATCTGAGCCATTCACTGAAGTATCTATCTACAGCATTAAACTAAACTTTCCATGTATCTTTAGTTCCTCTGACTACTTAACTGTTAATTATAGATGACTGATCTTCTTAGTATCCAAGCACTAGTTGTATTGTCCTATGATTTCCATCCACCAAATCAAACCATCAGTTTTATCAACAACATCTATCAGCAAATTTAATTAAACTACCTACTAGCTATTAAGCATATGAAAAGAGCTAAGTATGGAACTAGGTTGCTCGAAGAAATGAACGCGGTTCAGGTTAGAAAAAATATTAATAAGAAAACCACAGCAATACTTGTATTTGGAGCATGTGAAAACCATGGCGATCACATGCCATTTGGAGCTGATTTCATTTTTCCTATGGAGCTAGTAAAGAGACTCGCAGCAAAATCTATGAAAAGAAATATTATTATTCTTCCACCATTTCCCTACGGAGTTAGTTTACATCACAATAGATTTCATATGACGATGAGTTTGGAACCACGTACTCTTGAGTCACTTATTGAGGATCTCTTCAACAGCCTCATAAAAAACGGCATAAAAAGAGTACTTGTGTTAAACGGACATGACGGTAATATAGCTCAGATTCAATCCGCAGCAAGAACTACCAAGGATAGACATCCAGACGTAGCAATTGCTTGTCTAGAGGCATGGTGGGTTTTAGTCGGCGAAATTACACGGGGTCTGTTCGAAGTTTGGCGGGGTCTAGGCCATGGGGGAGAGGCAGAAACATCAGCTATGATGGCTGTAAGACCAGAGCTAGTAGACATGAAGTACGCACCAGATGAAGTAATTCCAAAATTGCCAAGTGACAAAGTCCAGCTTTATTGGAAATTCGATGAACTGACAAGTACTGGAACAACCGGAGCTCCGCAGAAAGCAACTGTTCAAAAGGGAAAAAAGGTGTTAAATATTCTCGAAGATATCTTAATCTCCTTCGTAGACGAAATGAATGCAAGCGAGTGGAAATATGGCTTGAACTTAAGATAAAAGAAAAATGCAGTGATACCATCAATCCCTCTATCGGGCTACAAAATTGTTTAGCAGAGCGCAGATCTCCCACTAATTCCAGTTGTGGAATTCGGGTTTGATAAGCGTGTTTCTACCGATTCTGGAGTTGATATAAGACGGTCGGAACCGTATAGTAGCGTGGGCTCAGGGGTTTAGAGAGCGTGCCTACTTATGTTCAAGATGCTTGAAATATTCTCAGTTTTTCGTATCCTGTGTTTACGGAATGAATGCAGGAGCTATGTCATGACCGATCGGGAACTTTTCGAATCGCTCAAAGATGACTGAATCATTTCAATGAAAAGCATGCACACAGAGCAAAATATCAAACATGACGGACGCAGAGGCGATTACAAACCTGATAACTCGTGGAGAGAGCTATTCCGTCAAAGACCAGCCAGGCAAGGAATATCTAAGCGAAGGGAAGAAACGGCTGATATAAGAGAATTTTGGGCACTACAGCACCAACCAGATCCCTAGGACTTAAAATATATGAGGAATTTATCTATTACTGGGTGATTATCCTATTACAAACTATTCATTGGTTTGTGTATAATAAAGAGAAAACAGAAAATTCGCTGGTGCATGATCAATACCTCGATAGGTAGGTCTAGAGCTAAATGACTGATGCATTGTTTGGTTGTCAACCTAAAATAATAACCTGTCCATTTTCGGTAGTCTAGGAGCAAGATTACGCATTTATTCTGAAGTAGTATAATAGATCACCAGATGAAAAGCTATCGCGTTGTATGTCCTGAATGCAACACAGAATTTCTCAGCTATGAAGGATATTTTGGTCATGTCTTAGAAAATCATGAGGACAAGCCTTCGCTTAGAATGAAAGCAAAAATAATTGAAAATGGGGAAAATGAAAAGTGCTAAGGTCGCCTTCGAAACTGAGGACTTGACATTCATCCAAACCGTTAGTTATCCAAAAGACCTAAGGTCGAGTAGAATTTAAATAACATTATGATGGTTTTTACTTGCAGGATTCGTGGTTTGTTTGTCGTCTGATAACGAGGATAATAGCGAAATTGGTGAAAAGAGAGTTATTGATGGAGATTTAGTTGAATATAGAAAAATCTGGCTCATAGAATGGCCGAACAAGTCTGGTAAGACTTTGTCTGAAGAAAGGTACGACTATAATGAAGCCCTTACAATCTTCAATGAAAAGCTCTCCAACGGAGTAGATGCAATCCTATATGAAGTGCAGAAGGCACTCACCGACTCGTCAGTCATCAAGAAGACACCAGTGCTAAATTCCGTTAAGGCCAGACAAAGGAGGAAGGATGACTTGGAAAAACCCAAGCGAGAAGACCAAGTCAGCGGGAAAGAAAATAGAAATAATAAATCTGGGAGTATAAGGTACAGGATTATACTCCTAATAGCGGTTATTGCTGTACTTGTTTTGGTTATCTCGTTATTCAATGCAATCGACTAATAGTGACCAAGACTTTCAGACTACTGGATTTAACGAGAGAAGGTTTCAATGAATTATTACCAGATCAGCAGAAACTAGGCCAGTATGAAAAACTTGTGACGCCAGTTTTCCTTACATTGCAAGGTCAACAATAGTGCTCTACCGTATGATTTTGAGAATCGCTCCCTCTCGGGACTATGATTCTCGAGCACCAGAAGCACTAATTACTTTCTTTTATGATATAGAAGTATGATGCCTAAGGTAGGGATTCATACGTTGTCTCCTTAGTTATGGTATCAAGAATCATAGTCCCTCCTTCTTGGAAAGCACCAGAAGCACTCACCACTTTCTTATGTCCGGCTCCGGGATTGAGTACTAAGGTATTTCCCACCTTTTTCTGCTCCTTCAAATGTGTGTGTCCATATATAAAAACGTCATATAATTGACTTCTAATGACAGAGTCTTTGAGCTTCACGCTTGTTCCATGATAGACCCCAAACCTCAAGCCGTCAATCATGCTATCAAAGAATTCTCTCTCTAGGTTTCCTCCTATTTCCACAAATTTTTTTAATAACACAAGCTTTTCTCCATCATTATTACCTAAAACTCCAATTAGTTTAGGATGCCACTCCGGACTGAAGGATTCCTTAAATTCGTCAATAATACCAGGGAACACGAAATCGCCAGCATGGATGATAAATTTTACTTTTCTTTCTTTAAATCTGTAAATTGCTTTCCCGACATTATCTATATCATCATGTGTATCTGTTAGTATGCCAATCTTCATGTACAATGTTAACTTTTGACCCGTACAAATGTTTTAGCTTACTAACATGCTTTCCCGACATTATCTATCGAGTAGAATTATCTTGTGAATTGACTAGAGATCATTCAATGCAGCAAAAGACAATAGATTGTAGGTTATACATCAAGCAATGAAAAAGAATAAGTTATATTTGAGATTTAGTGACATCGATAAGCCGACCTATATCGAATTGGACGATTCACGGTCTCCAAAGACAGCAAAAAGCTCTGCTTGATAATCTGCCTATAAAGGCAAAAATTAACAAGTGGGGTGATGAGCTCTATACAGAAAGAACTTGCAGTGCCGCGAACCAGGAGAATGCTGAGTCGATATTGAAACCGTCAGACGTGGCATATTGGCCTCAAGGAAGCGCTATTTGCTTATTTTTGGGACCCACTCCTATAAGCAAATCTACTGCCGAAATATTACCTTATTCTCCAGTCAATTTTGTTGTTAAGATTGTTTCTGAGGCACCGTCGCCGGATCAAATCAAGGACGACAGTACCTTAATTATAGAAAGTGAGTAGACTTTTCGATATCTTCTATATTCGGAAGTGGAGGAAGGATACACGGCAGATGTTTGAGGACCTGTCAGCTAGTCATGATTTTGCACAGCTACTATATATTGCTCCCACTAGTTACTTGGATCATACTATTGAAAAAGTATCTTTCTAACCTGTTTCATAGAAGTGTGGATGTTATAGAGCAACAAGCTAAAACTGAAAGTCGTACCAAAGTCCCTAGTGTCGAGGCCCAGATATCTCCAGAGATGATATTGAGCGAGTACGAAGCTATAAGTCCGCACATAAGGTTGGCCCAAGAGATCATCAAAAATGGAATCGAATGCGAGGCTATCCAAGAAGGGTCGCTTCCGATTGAAAGAAAATCGTATTATAGCTACCTGTTTGCTTCTAGTCCCAGAATAGTAACAAATAGGGGTTGTATAACGATCGATAGCAATAACAAGAGAAACATTGATCTGATACAGCTTATTCAGAGAAACTAGCTTTTAGATAAAATGTTCATTTTCCCGGCTCTAAAGCAAAAGTAAGTATGGTACGAGTTTATTTATAAATGTCGCATGCATGTAGATTAAGAATACCTTGACAACAATTCCAGCCCTCCCTCCCAGCTCCCAAGTGAAGTCCGAGATCTTATACGGCGTAGAAAATGCAGTAGGAAGGGGTGTTTACTTTATGGCAAATGCTAGACAAAAGATGGATATTTTTTTCGATCATCATGCTCCTTCCATTGTGGTTAATGTAAATGAATATCGAACTGGATATATTGACATAAAAAGGAGAGGGGGGAAGATCAGGGCATTTACAGAAATAACGAAAGATAATGTTAGATATTGCAAGGAACTGATTAAAATTGTAGATGAGCTTCGTCATCTAGATGGAGTAAAGGGGGGTATTGCAATAACCGAATCAGAATATATGGCTACAACAGTGTTGCAAGAAGCCAAACCACTTACCCAAGTTATATACAGCAATGTAAGAGAAGTCGTAGAACAAGGGCAATACATTTTTGATACGTTGTGGAACGTGGCGATTCCGGCTGAACATAAGATAAAAGAAATTGAAGAGGGAATAACAATTCATGAAACAAAAATAATTGAGAATAATCCTGATGAGATTATCAGGCGTACGGCCAGAATAGCTTATGAATCGAACGAGCTGTCGGTATGTCTTACTCCTGGCGGAATGCAAAACAGCTACGAAAACTATTATGACATTCAGAAAAAACTATTGGATAAGCAAAAAAAAGGGGAGCACAAGGGCATAAGGTACATAACGGTAATAGATAAAGACAATCTTGAATTAGCCAAGTTATTTTTGGAGTTAGGAGTGAAAGTAAGACATGTCAGAAATTTGCCACCAGTGAGTTTCGGAATTTCTGACAAGGAACTAGTCGCAACCATTGATAAAATGGAAGGAGGTAATGCAGTTCAGAGTCTTCTGATAAGTAACGAGCCTCTTTATCTAAGACATTTTGCTTCCATTTTTGAGGACGTATGGAATAGTGGTATAGATGCTGATGCCAGGGTAAGGGATATTGAAGAGGGGGTAGATTTGGCAGATATAGAGATTATCGCTAATCCCAAGGAGGGGATAGCAAGGGCGTGGAGGATTATAAGTGCTGCAAGAGAAGACGTTTCAATCTTGCTTTCATCTGCTAATGCGCTTCGCCGCCAAGTGCAAATGGGAGGATTACAACTGATAAAAAATGCGTCAGAACGGCAAGGAGCGAAAGTGCGACTACTATTACCTGATGAACCAGATGCAGATAGTCTTTCTAAGTTATTAGATGAAGTGAAAAAGCAGTGTCCTGAGGTGAATCTCAGAACCATGGATAAGAGTTTGAGTACCAGAATTACGATCGTTTTGGGGGATAGGAAGGAATGTATTGTTATAGAACTAAAAGACGATAGACAAGACATCTCATACAGCGCAGCTGGTTTGTCTACCTACTCCAATAGCAAATCAACTGTTTCGTCTTATGTCTCCGTATTTGAAAGTTTTTGGAAACAAACAGAGTTGTACGAACAGCTGAAAGTGCATGACAAAATGCAGAAGGAATTTATTAACGTAGCAGCACACGAGCTTCGAACGCCGGTACAGCCTATACTAGGATTATCGGAACTACTTCTTTCGAAACAGGGAAATATCGAAGAGTATCGCAACCTTATTAACGTTATAAGCAGAAACGCGAGAAGGCTACAACGCCTTACAGAAGATGTCTTGGACGTAACAAGAATCGAAAGCCATACACTCAGACTCCTTAAAGAAGAAGTGAATTTAGGTCAAAAAATATCTGATGCTATAGACGATGTAAAGAGTCAGATCTCCGAACCCGATAAGTTAAGAGTAGTATACTCTCGACCAAGTAACCCTGTGTACGTCATGGCGGATAAAACGAGACTATACCAGGCTATTTCGAACCTGCTCAATAATGCTGTTAAATTTACCAAGGAGGGAACTATATCGGTAAATGTTGATGTCGGGGAGAGTAACCAAATCATAGTTGCGATAAAAGATACTGGAACGGGCATAAATCCCAAAATCGAACCAAGATTGTTTACAAAATTTGCTACGACCTCTGATGTAGGAACGGGACTTGGACTCTATTTATCAAAAAGTATTATAGAGGCACACGGTGGTAAAGTGTGGGCACAGAATAACCCTGATGACATAGGTGCTACTTTCGGCTTTACCATGCCAATAAGACCAAATGCTGATGAGAGTTAGTTATCCTAACGTGCGTGGCGAGTAATATGGAAGACATCATGACGCTGGTGCGCAAATACTCCTACAACCACAAACCTAGTGGACGGGAGCAACACTCAGAGACTTTGAAGAGCCTGTTGAGTTCGTGCTCTGAAGGATTATAAGTTTCTTCTTCCTAAAGTTGTATAACGATGAAAAAAGAATTCATAGTTTCAAAAATTGAAGGCTCGCAAGATGGGAGTCCTTATGTTTATGTCTCATTTGCTGATCCTAATATGTCGAGATCACCTACAACAGGAGGAGGAAAGAGCTATCCCCAGAGCCCCTTTGGTATCGGTGTTGGGACCTTTTCTTCTCCCGAGGACTTGATGAAAAATTTACCCAACGCTATGTCGAACATGTTTGGCGGAGCTGGTGCTGGCGGATTGTCATCAGGGGGTTCCCCTATCATCAAGGTTAGTATGAGAGAGTATGAAGACATGCAATTGAAGGTCGGTGACAAAGTTATAATAGAGATAAAAAAAACTATCAGCAGCGGGGTGTGAGTAGAAATTACACCTGGGTTGAATCTCCTTAAAATTATATCTACCTCATTGGTGGGGGCTAACGCTAGGTTGCAGTACTACTTTAATACATAAAGTAGGGCCTTACCTTAACAAACATAGTTCTAGAACCCAATAGGTGTATTGCATAAATAGATGTCTTGCCTTGTACGTTAATCATGAAAAATAGAAGCAGATCAGACATCATTAGAATGATTTTGGAATCGGCAAACGGTGGAGCGGTGACTAAGACTAAAATAATGTATAGCGCATTTCTATCTTATCAGCAGCTGAAGGAATACTTGACGATATTACAGGAAAATGACTTAATAGAATACCAAGAAGGTGAAAGGGCTTACAGAACTACAAGTAAGGGTATGCAGTTCTTACTATTGTCCAATAAAATAGATGAGCTGACGCACAACATTAGACGAATGTAGCATCGATGTAAAATTACAAAAGGTAGCGCAAGCTCAATGGGATGTTTGGCTCCTACCGCCTTTTAGTAACAGGCCATCAAATGTTTTACCCTGACTCTCAACAAAGAGTTCAGAAAGTTTGAAACATTAGGCTTAATCGTACGCCCTCCAAGTATCGAATTTCGAAATATAGAATGCTGTAACGACCTCGAATGGATTGCCAAAAACATGCCGGAGGTTCAAATCAATATCATGGATAAGTATCATCAAGATAATCTATGCAACGTCAGATACTGCGAAATTGCTCGTTCCTAGAGACGACGAGATAATAAGTTCCTACCAGTACGCAAAAAACCTGGGTCTCAACTTTGAAACCTACGAGAAGTCTGTGATCGGAATAGAACTTCGATCATGTTAGACCCAATATTATTATGCTACAAACTACGTGTTTACTACTTCACAATCGTTTGATATTATATCTCCCTGGGAAGGATTGTAATCTAGTACGGTATCTATTCCTTCTCCACATACAAACTCGTTAGCACCAGATCCACCTTTCAAAATATCATTGCCAGTTACGCCATATAGCTTATCATTTCCGCCGTCACCTGACAATATGTCATCTCCTTCACCTCCTATCAGGACGTCGTTACGGCCACCCCCATCAATCTTATCATCTCCAAAGTTTCCCTGAAGCAAATCATCGCCACCATTTCCAAATACTTTATCATCACCCTCGTTTCCTTGTATCACATCATCACCCCCCTTACCTATTAGAATATCATTATCTTGCAGACCTAGTATGGTCTCACTATGGCTCGTGCCTTCACATACATTTGCAAGAGCAGTTCCTACTATTACACGTCCTTGAATATTTTTTTCTTGGACGGTACAAGTGCGCAAATCACTCAACTGCTGTGGACTATCAGCTGACGCGCCTTGGCTGGTGAAAGCTAGCATAATCACGGTCATCACTACCATAAG
>CAYTQD010000019.1:0-23261 GCA_964439995.1 uncultured Nitrososphaeraceae archaeon | reverse complement strand
TTGCTCTTAAAATTTTGTTCGTCCCAACATCGTCTACACAATTGACCATTTATTTCCCACTTTGGTTTCGGATTATACCTGATAAATCCCATTTTACTCTCACAGAGAGCACAGAAGTCCAATCTTCTGTTAAAGTCTGATTCCGTTTTTTCATAGCATTGCGGGCAGGGAATAGTCCCTATCTCCATATTCCATTTCCACTCAGGCTTCTTCCTGTCCGAGTCTAGGGTAATTACAATGTTGCATAGGTGACATGTACTTTTCAGCTTTTCTTTTTGTTCTGCCTCTTGTCTTTTCTCTTCTTCCTTTTTTAGGACAAAGTCTTTTGTTTTTTCAATATGGCAATCACTACAAAGCAATCCTTTCATCTTCCATTCTGGCGATGGTTTGTACTTGTATCTGGTTAGCTCTTTGGTACAAACTATACACCTCTCAGGTCTTGAACCCCTTTTTTTCGCTAAGCCATGAAAGAATCGCAACCTATATTCTAGTATCCAAATACCATATATACGCTGGTAAGAGGAACGATGCAAGCATTCGGCCTAATTTCTGCAGATTTTCTTGAAAGTATCCTGGGCCTCTATAAGAAAAAATCTAGTAAAGGCCTTTACAGGTGGTATAATACATAAGAATGCATAATAATTTTTCACAGTATTATTCTTAAAAGTATTAATACTAGTTCAATATACCAATCCAAACAATGAATAAAGACGTATATGTCGGCGTTTTTGCAGCTGTAGTGGCGGTAGGTCTTCTTTTGGGACCGAGCCTATCGGGTATTAAAGTATCCGATGTACAAGCTCAAAACGCTACAGGTAAGACTATAACTGAAGGAGACGGGACAGCAGGCAACCCCATGCAGATGTCGAACATCACAGGAGTAGTTAAAGATGTATTGCTAGTAGCAGAGGAGGTTGTGGTAGACGTAGCACCAGATAATGCACTTCATCCAGGTGGAGTAAAGTATAATGCGATGACATTCAACGGCTCTATCCCAGCCCCAACTATTGCAGTCACTCAAGGTGACACTTTGCGGATAACTTTGAGAAACGATGGTCAAAACGTGCATAGTCTTGACTTCCATGCAGGATGGGGGCCAAGTGAGGCTACAAACAATGGACAGGCTCTTCAACCAGGTGAATCAGCGACATGGGAAATAAAAGCTGATATTCCAGGCTCGTTTGTATATCATTGTGGTGCTGACGGGCTCAACGGCATATGGGAACATATCGCTAATGGAATGTACGGTACTATCATAGTACATCCAGAAAACGAACAACCAGCGAAAGAATTCGTTGTGACATTCAGTGAACTCTACAATACAGCAGATGGAGGACTATTTACGGCAGTTAACGAGACAGGCAGCTTTGACCTTGCTAAATTCGTATCAGACCAACCTGATCTGGTACTGACAAATGGAATGTCATTCAAGTATGTTCCGCAGATAGGCCAAGTATCTCAGTTGCCATTGAATGAAAATGCAGAGATATTCAAAGTCAAGCCAGGAGAACTGACAAGATGGTATGTCACGAATCCAGGTCCAAATGATGTTATTGGCTTCCACTTCATCAATGGTATGATTGATGTGAGGGATGGGTTTATCAAGAACAGGTATGGAACACAAGTTTTGAACGATGAAATATGGACTATTCCTCCAGCTTCGTCTTCGGTCATTGAATCAGTCTTCCCAGAAGAAGGAATCTATGTAGGTGTTGACCATTCGATGAAAGACGTGGTTAAAGGAGCAGCATTTGCTGTTTTGGCTGCACAGAATTCAACTGCCACTGACCATCCAACAGGCACATGGGTACCTCCAAAGGATAACCCTACAGCAGCGGGCAACTCATGGGCTGGAAATGCTACTTCTGCGGGAAATGCTACTGCTGGATAGATAGCGAGGCCTAGCGAAACCCAACAACCGCATATAATCAGACCTATTCAAATTGGGGACTGATTATCCTTTTTCTTTCTTTCTTTCTTTCTTTCTAGTTTACTTATTTACATACTTACTTACTTGAGGTAAACGAGTCAGCGGGTGACTAACTGGAACTGGAATTCTAACTAATGTACTGTTGATACTGCAACATCTATCCCATGATATTGGTCGCTCTGCAGAAACCGCCTTACGTACTGAATAATCTCAGCAACCGCCTTTGGACGATGACAACGGACAGATTTGTGAGATAATGCAACCTACAATTGCCACAAAACCCTTTAATAAAAGAGGGATTAATATTGGCTTGCATTAGGATATGAAAAGAATTGAAGCCATAGTTCCTCAGGGACGATTGCGTCAGACTTTTGACGGACTAAAACAGTTAGGCCTGGGAGGTTATACTTATTACGAAGCAAAAGGTAGGGGAGAAGCTCCAATAACGTCCGTGCATACAGGCAGGGGAACAACAAGATATACGCCTGCATTCAATGTAAACGCTGTAATCGTTTTGGTTGTAAGAGATTCTATGGTCAACACAGTTATAGATAATATTCTTAACAGCACGAGCACAGGTCTTGCGGGTGAAGGAAAGATGTTTGTCTCAGAAGTGGATGATACCATAGATATCGGTTCTAAAACCAGAGGAGAAGCTGGAATCTAGCATCCAGTTCTAAGGTAATTTAAGGCACCGCCGCGGTGGAAGGACTACGATTGCTAGTCCCGTCATACTCAGCCCTTTGCTCGTACGATTTTAATTTTTTCGAGCACCTGCCAATATTCTACTTCTCCTCCCTGTCTAATCTTATTTCTTACTTCTTCTTCAACAGAAGAAGTTTCGAAGACCTCGAAAGTTTCCAAGTCCATTATTTGAAGTGCTTCACCAGTAATGGATATGACCTGGCCGCTCCTTTTATTTATAAGAGGCACTTCTACATTGGCTGAAACTGGGGATACGAGACTATGTCTGGAGCCATCAAACACTCCCATGGCTGCTACTCTGGCTTTAGCAGATCCGTGCTTGCCTGGTTTACTATGATCATAAGAAACGATCCTGCATGGTTCATTATCAATGATTATGTATGACCCAACTTTTAGGCTTCCAAGTTCCATCGGCTTACTCAACTCAAACGATCAGAATTTAGGAAATCCTATAGATATTTAACGGTTCTGTTTTTGATTTTTGTTTTAATAATACAGACGCCAAATGTCCACTTGACTTAAAATCACAATAGTTTTTTCAGATTCATAGGCCTCGCTATTTTAATTTCTCCAGAACAGACAGGCTCACTAAATTATTAAGCGAGATACCTTTCCTCGCCACGTGTCTACGCGTCTTATCGCAGTATTTTAGATCACTCTGGTGTGTTTTATCACCCTCTAACTCTAGCACTACGATATTATTTGAGTAAGGGAATGCAAACTTAGAAGGTTCAGTCGACAAGAATTGCATCTGCGCTAGGCTGGCCTTCTTTACTCTGTCCCTTTTAGCGAGGACATTTGCAAAGTCACTTATTTCGGTCTCAGTGTGCCTGTATCTAGTAAAGTACATAGAGATATAGTTTAACTTATCTGCAGATCTTTCGAAAAGCGAGTCTTCTAGATTGAATACAAACGTCGTCTTGTCTAACCCGATTTTAGTTAATTCTTTCACCGTACCGCCAAGTTCATCAAAGTATGCAACGATGTAATGATAGGCGTTGTTCGGAAAATAAGGTAAGCTCTCAGATGAAAATGTGGCAGTAACAAAATAGATGTCAGAAATATTGAAAGATTGCTTCCAAGTATCAAGTGAAAGGTCCAACGCAGTTTGGGTTTCATGAGGCACACAAACATAGCCCTTAACGAACGAGCTTGCACAGGCCAAACTTTGTAATCTACATCAACTGAGTATTTATACTATTATGTAATTAAGTTGAAACAAAGTACAAAGTTACTCTAACATCTACCTAAATAAATTAACTGTATACAAAATAAAAAACAGTTGATCCATACTTAGCCCTGATTCTTAGTACTTTTTGCCACATGCCACTTTGCAGAATTAGTGTCTGCCAGCTTCATTCGATAATATGGCAACAGTAAGTAACAAGAAATCAAACTGATAGCTCCTTTTGGATCCTGTCTACTGCTCCTAATGGCCGCCGACAAACCGCTCCAAAGAGATAACTGGGTACGTGAACCTTTCAATAAATAATCAATTTGCTTGTGACCGTTAGCCGCCCTTATAATTTGGGAAGCGAAGTCGGATATATTTTGAGGGGGCCAGAAGTATACTACGGCGTCTTCGTCATAAACTATCTTAAAACCTAGTTCAATAACTTTGCACTGCAAATACAAATCTAGGGCAATCACATTGTCTGGTATTGTAATTTTCTTTGCAACTTGAGATGAGACAGAAAGGCCTCTACCCATAACTGTATATTCTGATATTCCGTTTTTTCTTACACACCTAAGCCATCGAGCAATAAATGCAGATGCTCTGGTTGTTATCGATTTTTTTTGCATTAATGGCGTTGAGTTAGAAGCGCATAATCCGATTCCGTCACCTAATGCTTCAACCAAATATGCTGTAGTACTATTCTTGAGCATTATATCAGCGTCATATAAAATAATTATCTCGCCTGTTGCTTCTCTGAAAATTTCGTTCCAAGCAGCGGACACACTCCTCCGGCTCTCATGGTGTAAAAGTCTGATACTTAACGAGGAATACTCTGCCGCAATTCCCTCTATTATCTGGCACGTACTATCCGAGGAGTCATCTGAAATAATTATCTCAGTTATCGCAAAACCCTTGTCTTTACCACCACTACTAGATTGTTTAGTTCGGTCACTGTTGAACTGGTTTCCTACGTTTGTCTCTGACGCGTTTTCAATTATTGATCGGAGAAGATTTGAAATATTCATTTCCTCGTTATAAGAGGGGATCCCGACAGTCACTCTCTTCTTGTCTGTAGGCAACTCCTTCACCTGCTTCCATAGCTTAATCCCCTTCGTCGTATATATTGGGTGTCGGTTCTGTCAGTCTTATTTTCAATAGGTATTCATAGACCATAATTATAACAATCCTGTTTGAAAAAAGTTCAGACATCCGAAGATTGTTACGCTCGAATATGCAGAAGTGTGGGACTGCAAAAAAAGGATCTGATATTTCCTATTTTTGTTTCTGAAAAGAGCATCTCCTCTTCCGAAAGCGAGGTTGGGCTTGCTCAGATAGCGGCGAAGGATGTGATTCAGCAGGTTCAAAAAGTCATCGATAAGGGAATCTCATCAGTAATTATCTTTGGCATACCTTCCAAAAGAGACAAGCTTGCTTCTTCTGCCCGCCGTAATGACGGCATAGTACAAACCAGCATAAGGAGAATCAAAAGAGAGTTCGAAGGGATAGTGAATATCGTAACTGATGTCTGTGTATGCCAATATAACTTATCTGGTCATTGTGGATTGCAGACATGGACTAATGAATGGTCTGGTAGAATTATTGATAACGATAAGACGTTATCTTTACTTTCCGCAATCGCGATCAGCCACGCCGAGTCTGGCGCAGACGTCGTTGCCCCCTCGTCGATGATGGATGGCCAGGTGTACCAAATTAGATCTGCCCTAAATAGCAGGGGATTCAGGGATGTCAAAATAATGGCACTATCAGTAAAACATGCCTCGTCCCTTTATTACCCTTTCAGGAGGACTGCATACTCTAGACATATTACTAATTATGCAACCTTAGATAAATCGTCGTATCAGCTGGGGTTCGCAAATCCTAGACAGGCTATAAGAGAGATACAGGCTGATATTCAAGAAGGCGCCGATATGATAGTGATAAAACCTGCTCTTGCCTATCTAGATGTTGTGTCCATGATAAGAGATAACACCGATTTTCCATTGGTAGCTCAAAATGTTTCTGGCGAATACGCCATGATAAAAGCTAGTGCTCGAAGGGGATGGATAGATGAAGAGGAATGGAAGGTTAATTCCATAGCGGCAATGAAGCGAGCTGGAGCCGACAAAATCATTTCCTATTTTACCATGGATATAGCAAAATACCTAAACGATTAGATTTAAGATTCCGTTATCTTCACATAAAGTTAACTTACCGATTCAACTATGCCTTTTATTTCCTCTGTCTATAAACTTAATATCTTCAAGGTAAGTCTGAAATTCCTCTGTGGTTCCCCATCCAGGATCTAGTTAATACTGATACTGATAAATTGTTCCGGATGTCAATAATGGGACTGACCCAATTTTCTAATAATGTTTCCTCAACACTCATTCGCCCCCCTTTGGATCTATCCATAACGAGAAACGACAATATTCTAAGCTATAGTTCTATCGTTAACTGAACGGCGCGACCAGTTAGAACCAATTATACAGGATTTTGCTGTATACTGTCTTAAACATAGTATATCCTATGATAAGGTTATTCAAAGTGGACTGGCCAGCGTCCAGACAGTACCATCTGAAGAAGATAGATCTTCATGCAAATCTTTCAATTCCATACACGCCCTTCCATCAACCTGCCACAACAGAAACCGCTATTCTACCAAAAGTTTGCTAGCTATGTCTTTCACGATAACTGACTTGATATTCACAAACTCCTTAATGCCAAATTCAGCCAGTTCCCTTCCAATTCCTGAAGACTTGATTCCACCGAATGGAAGTCTTGGGTCGGATTTCACCATTTCATTAATAGAGACGATACCGCTTTGAATCTGTCTCGCCAGGCGCATCCCTCGCTCAATGTTGTTTGTCCAGATACTCGCACCCAGCCCAAACTCGGAGTTGTTTGCCTCTAATATAGCCTCCTCCTCGTTAGCTACTATTATGATAGGGGCCGCAGGCCCAAAAACTTCCTCCCTGACGATTCTCATATCTTGTCCTACGTTCGAAACTATCGTTGGTTCGTAGAAATAGCCTTCTCCTTGAACTGATCTTCCACCTGTCAAGATTTTTCCTCCCTTTCTTTTAGCATCCTGTACCTGTTCGGAGAGCGCTTGCCTTTGGCTTTCTCTAACGAGTGGCCCTATTGTTGTTCTCGAATCCATAGGGTCCCCAATCTGTTCTGCTTCCGTATTTTCTACAAATAGTGTGATAAATTTGTCAGCAATTTCTTTTACCACTATGAATCGTTTAGCAGCTATACAGCTCTGGCCTGTATTAAGAAGTCTCGACTGGGTTGCCATATAAGCAGTCTGATTAAGATCCGCATCATCAAGTACTACAAAGGGATCACTACCACCCAATTCTAACACAAATTTTTTGAGATCCCTTGAAGCAAGTTCTGCGACTCTCCTTCCCGTACTGATACTGCCAGTGACAGATACCGCATCGATTTTCGACCTTATTAGTTTCTCTCCCACCGACGAAGTACCTATTACCGACTGAAAGACATTTTCAGGAAATCCAGCCTCTGCAAATGCTTCTTCGAGCTTGATTGCAGACCCCAGACAGACGCTCGAATGCTTCATGATTTCGACATTCCCTGCGGTCAAAGAGGGAACAGCAAATCTCATAGCCTGCCAAAAGGGAAAGTTCCAAGGCATAATTCCAACTATTACTCCTAACGGCTCAAACGACACAAAGCTTTTACGAAATTCAGTCGGAATCAACTCATCGCGAAGAAAAGTCTCAGCGGTGCCAGAGTAATAATCACATAGCCACGCACACTTTTCGACCTCTGCAGTTGATTGGCGGATAGGCTTGCCCATTTCTTCTGTAATTAGCTTTGCGTATTCATCCTTGTTTTTTCTCATGACCCTGCCCAAATTTCGAGTTAGACTGCATCTCTCACCAATGTCAAGGTTTTTCCAGCTATGCAGAGCTGCACGGGCGTTGTTAACCTTTCCAGTTATCTGCTCATCAGTCATGTTTTGATATTTAGCGATAACCTTTCCTGTTGCTGGATTAACGGTCTCGATATAAGTAGAAGCCATGGTAGACCTTTTTTATCTTACTCACTGCCAATATAAATTAAGTCTATATGGCGTACGCAAGGTCTAGTATCCCGCGGGCAGGATTTGCTCCAAAACAGTTAGTCCTGCTTTGTTTGAGCCTGCGACTCTTCGGTTGCTGCAAGTTGTGTGCCCGATAGGCTGTTTCTCGTGGTTAGCTTTAAATCTATTTAGCCAACATCTACAGCCGAAAGCTCTACCAGGCTGAGCTACCGCGGGACAAATTTCGTTCCTACGTTTAAGCTATATAATTGTCACTCAAGTATAGTGGTCTAGTAAGTACATGCACTAGATTTCTACAATGATATCAATTTCTACGCAACTATTCATTGGAAGGCTGCTAGCTCCAACTGCTACTCGTGTATGCTTTCCCTTTTCTTCAAATATCTCTTTTAAAAAGTCCGATGCTCCGTTCATGACAATAGCATGTAGTTCAAATGAAGGTTCACAGTTGATGAATCCAGACAACTTGACAAATCTTTTAATCCTATCCAGATCACCCAGCACAGATTTTAAATGACTCAGCCCAGAGATGACACATAGTCGTGCACCCATTTTTGCATCAGATACTGAAACGTCCTTTCCCACTTTTCCTTTAAACTTGACCTCTGGTGGTTGTTTATTCGGATCCATAGCGATCTGACCAGATACAAAAGCTAAGTTTCCCGTAACGATAACCGGAGAATACGATCCTATGGTCGGAGGTCTAGCGGACAATCTGACTCCAAATTTGGATAAATTCTGCTCTATCACACCTTTTTGTAAACCTAAACACTATTAAAAGTGAAACTGCAATATGGTTGCCATTTATTTCGAGGTGTAAATGACGTCCGGGGAAGGCATCCTAAAATTCGATTGGATCAGGAATTGAAAGGTAAACACTTATCGTTATATTTCATTGATACTACACACTTTCTCTTGCAAATCATTAGGTCTGAACAAAAACAACCTTTACTTATCCTAATCTCATTTGTGGTTATAGGATTCGTTCTAGCATGCTACCTTTACAACCTTGATAATCTCGCCTTGCTTTACTATAGTGATTCTGTCTCACATCTTGTAAGGGCCAGACAGCTAATAGATTATTCAAGCCCAGGGTTAGGACAGATAGGTACAGTTTGGTTACCCCTTCCGCATTTAATCCTACTTCCTTTTTCTTTAATTGATCCATTGTTCGAAACTGGCTTTGCGGGAACATTAGTCAGTCTACCTTCCCTGGCACTCACTGCCGCGATCTTATATATGATAATAAGAGAGCTAACGGATACTTCGTCGGTAGCCTTTCTGGGGGCATGTCTCTATTTTTTGAATCCCAATATACTTTATCTAGGGATGACCGCAATGACAGAATCGCTATTTATGCTCTTTTTTGTTATCTCTGGCTTCTATTTGCAAAAGGTCTTTTCTACAAAAACGCTATCTTTCATTTCAAGCGATCTGCTAAAATGTTCTTTTTTTGTTGTGCTAGCAACTCTATGTAGATATGAGGCATGGCCTCTAACCATTTTTCTAGCACTAATCACTGCTCTCTACACCTTAAGAGTCAGAATATTCAGCGGAGTCTCCGTGGTTACCAAAAACCGGCTGCTAGCTTGGCTCGTTTGCACCGCATTGTCGCTCTCAGGCGTATTGCTGTGGATTCTCTATAACTGGACCTATTATGGAGATCCCCTCGAGTTTTTGATTTCGCCTTATTACTCAGCAGCCGCCCAGGCCCTGGAGGGAAATAACCGTGATTTCTTGGTTTTGCAGCCATTAAACGCTGCCTCTCTATATGGTGTAACTGCCGTAGTCTTCTTCGGTCCCTTAGTCACGGCTGGGGCTATACTTGGATACATTGTTCATAGAAGGTCTGCTTTAAGATCCAATCGAAACAGAGATATGATAATCTTATTCTTCGCTATCCCTCCCCTCTTTAGTTACTTGACATTGGTTCTTGGTATCGGAGAGATGAACTACTGGTGGTTTAATTCTCGATTCATAATAATATTATCACCCTTACTAATAGTCCTCCTGAGTTTCCTAGTGAGGAGTGTAACTAAGGCGCGACTGAAAAACACAAGAATCTCAGAATATGCCATCATTGCAATTCTCTTGGTTTATCCCATTTTTGTACTACCTATGTCTGGGGAAATAGTTACTTTAATCGATGCCAAGAATTCTGTATCTTATGGAACAAGGCCTTCTGCGATGGAAATAGCCAAAGTTCTCGGAGACCTTTATGAAGAAGGCAATGTGTTGCTGATTACAGGTTCTGCACAACAAAATATCATAATGCATGCAAGCGGTATTCCACTTACAAAATTTTATGGGGCAATAGAAGAATTCTACTGTCAGATACAACAGTTTGAGCTTGATAGTGACTACGTTATCTTGTCCAAAGATCCAGATCCGAGCTCCCAGACCCTGGCTAAGGGATGGACAGAGAGAAAAGGTGAATTAAGAAAAGATTTTGAGAAGATTTATGAGAATGACTTCTATGTTCTGTTTGCTCGCAATAGCCTTTGAATCTGTAGGGCGATAGTATTTTAGTGCAACAAGTTCCTAGCACTTGAAATGAGAGTATTCATCAGTAGCAGCCCTTTGTCCTTGTTAATCACGCCAGTAACAAATCCAAGTCTTGTGCGCCACCCTTGGCTCCTAGGTAAGAAAGTTCGTGGAATAATTTTTTACAATCCATATGCCCGAGGGACTGAGTACTTGCGAAAACTACTGAGGAAACTTCTTCGTTATTAGTAGGTGTATGAACGGATCAGTACGACGCTCTTCCCTTGGGTACCAGAGGTCTTATTTCCAACTAAGCCTAGAATTTCTTCGTCATCCATGCCAGACAATATTTCTTGAAAAAGATCAACTTTCCATCATCAATGAATGTAGGTACTATTCCGTTCAGCAGTGAGGTGCTTTAACTTTAGGGCACGCACTATTTTTTTTCGTTCAGCCTCTTGATGGTATTCTCAACAGTAACCATATTTGCTCGTGTGTCATGACAAATATTCATTAATTTCATTGACAATATAATAGATGTTTCCTTCGCCTGGTTTTGTACTGTTTTGTACTGTGAAGGTTATTTCGCACTCAGCTGCTCCTCCTGTCCTTGAGACCCTTGTAACAAGAAAAAATTCGCATTCACGAAGGTTCAAAGCCTGCTCCATTGCGCACGGAGCTATATCGTGCCCTCCAATTTCTATCATCCTTATGGGCAAGTTCGTCAGCCTTAATCTTTCTTCATTTGCTCTAAGAGCTGGGAAATGTTTTATGTTCTCTCCATATATGTATTAAAAGAGTAAGTTTCTATCTTCGCTCCTTTATAAATCAGGGAATTAACCTCACATTTCGCGTCAATAACCGTTTGGACTTCCAACTTGGAGAGTTTTATAATCACACTGCTATCATATTCTAGATGCACAACTTTTCGTACACTTAAGGAAGTACGAAGGATCTCCTGTAGCGATCCTATGAAGGCATACTCAGCTGTATGTGATAATTTATTATGTATATGCATTATTGTTAAAAGTGCAGTATTTATGTATCAAATAATGGATTATCGCATGTTATACGAAGCTAACGAGAAGGCTTTATGGAACAGTTATCGGGCTTCTGTGATTATGCTGAATTGAAATAGGAACGCATTTCCCTATGTTTAAACGAGCAAAAATTTGACTGATCTAAAGGCATATTATTGTAACTCTAGGTGATATATAATCTGCGCCCAAGATAGATTGGGGGGCCTAAGAGTAAAAGCGTTGCCATACCGGCTGTGATTCCCACGAGTCCGCTTATGAACACTGAATCAAGTATAACAATAGATAGGATCATAATCTTGACCGTGGTCTGAACTTTTTGGGATACGAGCAAAGAGTCGTTGCAGTTTTCTCTGCTCAACCTTAAATGATATGCTTCTTTCCTTTCTAGCCCGCCTGCTTTCATATCCAGACTTCTGAGGGTGACTATAAGACGTATGAGGGTAAATATCACCACACAAGAGTATATGACCAAATTGAAAACAAACAAAATTTGGAATGAGCCTAAAAATCCTGCTACTAGAATAGATATAATAATAATTAGGACTATAAGGAACGAAAGCAACAACGGCATCCGATAGTGTCTGATATGAAAAAGCCTGGTGTTATCAATTTCCTTTCGGCTAAGTAAACTAATTGCCACTGTATGTAGAAATACGCAGATACTGATGAAGATCAATAATGAATGGTCCTGAAGTGTTAGCAGCGCTACCCCTAAGGCTGGGCTTCCCCCTAGCATTACATTCAGGAATCTAGATAAGCCTATCGAAAGCGGACTGGTTATTTGGTTGTGTTTGAGGCGAAAATCATATGCAATAATGACAGACGTTATCAATATTGAAACCAGCAGACTAGTCCAACTTACGACTGAGGCAAAAAAGTTACCTAAAACAATTGACATGGCTGCCAGTATCAAGGCATTTCTTTTAGTTATTCGGCCTGAAGCCAATGGCCTACCCTGACGCTCTTTTCTGTCTATATCGATATCAAAATAGTCGTTTAGAACTATTCCTGATACATATAGTAAGATGGACGAAAGGATCAATGAAAGCAGCTGGCCAGACTCTGCAAAGCATACAGGAATTACAGCAAAGTATCCTGCAACAATGTTTGATGGAACTGTAAAAAGATTAGGAACTCTGATTAAGAGAAGATATTCTCTAAGCATAATATAGATAGGTGTACTACGTTACTCCCGTCAATATATTATTGCTTTTTTATTCGTAGGATCGATAGGGTACAAAACGGAGTACTAGATTGGCAGCGCGAACCCCTCCCGGATGTGATGCGCGGGATAATAAATCGCTCAGGACATCCCGCTTGGTTGATACGACGTCTTTCTTTTTCTCTCTCCCTTTTTCTTCAGGGAATAAATGACAGCGGCAGATACAGCGGCAACAATGGTTATGGCCAACACCGTTACAAGTTCAAAATCGAATAGCGATTTGGATCGGACGTTGATGGGGAAAGTGAATTTGACTTGAGACCCAGTTTCGTCTACCGCAGCAAGGTCATAGACCAGAATGTCAATACCGTATATGCCTGCTTCAGCAAAATTAAAGGGATAAGTGTAATGCCCAGACGGAACAAAGGTTGTATTCGTGCTGTACACTTCCTTGCTTTGTCTTGTAATTTTTACACTAATTGGTATGTCTACCACATCTTCTCCATATATATTGCCAATTCTAACAATTATGTTTGTATTGCCCCCAGCAATTGGCTTCGCGGGTACCGTCTTCATTTCTACGTCGAAGATTCCTATTCTTTGATTCACAGATCCACCTGTCAATGAGTCTGAGTGTGCCGCTGGCAGCATCGATGTTGCTACAGAAACAGGTAGAATTAAGATCATTATAAATAGCAATATGATAGGACTTCGGTCGGATTTAATCAATCGATTTGCTTTTTCTACATAGACTAGCCCCTCATAATAACTAACTCAAAAGCAGATGCTTCAGCGGGTGCTGCTCGACGATGGTACGGCACATCTACGTAGTGGTGAGGGTTTCAATGATGCCCCTGTGTTCAGGATACATACCTGTCAGAGTTTTCCTATCGGCAAGCTGGAAATCTTCAAACATAAAAGCAGGATAGACTGTGCAGCCCGCCAGCGTATAAGAAGATTCGTCATTTACTCTTGCTCCAAACCATAAACCCTTTCTAATTCGAATCTGAAACATTTCTCCATTTTCTAGCTTGTTTCCAAGCTTCGTTTGAATTATTTTCCGAGTCCTTTCCTCGAGCAAGTAAATAGTTAGCGAGCTGCCAGAGTAAAAATGCCAAATTTCATCTGCATTGTTCATCCTGTGAAATAACGAGACCTGTGTTCCTTCAAGCAAGTAGTAAATTGTGCTTGAGATCGAACGTGCTTTAGGTTGTGTTAAATCATCTTGTCGTCTCTTACTAGAATCTAGGCAAATTGTGGTGTCTGCCCTGAATGTCTCCTTATAAAAACCGCCCTCTGGATGCTTCGAGAGTTGAAGCTTGTCTATCCAGTACTTAGCGTCCCTCTCCATGTTATACGGCATACAGGACTAGTTAGATAAAAAAGGATATGGTTGAGTTCTGATGTGGATAGAGGACTATAGCATAGTTTGGGAAAAATAACGAGCTGGAAAAGTTACTCACTTTTAGTCTGCAATCACGTTAATTTGATGTAACATGACCAGAAAAACGGTGGACTTCGTTCCAATGTTCAACGAATCTTTTTTTATTAATCTCCAATTTTCTCCTCGAGTGAATCGCAAAGTAAAACATGAATTTCCATCCAAGGTCGTCGCAGTGCTTGCAGCTTTGTATGTAAGATGACGTGAAACCATGTGCTTCGCCAACTACGCACTTGGAAGTGCGCTTCAGTTCGAGATACCGTTTGAACCATAATCTTGAAAAAGGCGCAGGCAATTTTTCCTTCAGCCTAGAATCCCACAATGGGGAAATGTCATTTAATCCAAGTGCAGGGAGAGACTCAACTTGTTCGTTTAATGCTGGTACTTGTTTATGACGTATGTATCTATTGTTTGTTTTGTGTCCAGGTCTCTGAGAATCTGTGTCAGCACATGATGCACCTTTGAGAACAGGACGATCCATACTTACTATAATTTGTCTAGTCGTATATTAGATTATTGTGCTAACTCACTTTTCACTGTTAGTAGAGAGATAGAAAAAAACTCGTTTTGAGCGTCGGCTGATTTACTGCATTTAATTTCAGTCTGCCAGAAGGTACTCTACTAGGCTGGTCTGGCCTCCAATTTTGCCTCAACACTAAGTATATCATTATTGGCTCTTCTAAGAGTGAATTCTACCATCTCTCCAACTTCTTTGTTTCCTAATTGATTGCGGAAATCATCAATAGTCTGAATAGAGTTTCCGTCGACACGTGTTATTACATCGCCATCCACGGGAATCTCCGTGCCATCTATAACCTTTAGACCACTTCCCCCCTTTATTCCCGCCTTATCTGCTGGTCCACCTGGAGCGACCTGAAGCACAAGCAAACCTGAGGCTTCTTCTAGACCAGTCTCTCTTGATATTTGCGGAGTTACCTCCACTGCTTCTATACCTAACCATGGCTGACTTTGGTTTGGGGGAAACGCAGGTGAAGATCCAACGTAAGCAAAAGAGAGGCCGACTATTGAAATAAGGATCAGTATTGGGATTATGACTCGGCCAGGAATTAGGACCATGCATATCATACGCAACAAAATAATAACAACATTTCGACCATCTAAATTGCTACACCATATCGAATGGGATACTTAGGCTTTTCTTTCCTGTTTTAACTTAAATGCCGGTAAAATGAATGCGAGCACAATGAGGCCCCCTAGAAGCCAGGCGATAGAAAATCCAAAACTCTCGGCGGCAATGGAGAAAAGAAGGGGAACCCAAAATGCACCAAAAAGTGAGATACCATTTACAAAACTTACAGCTAGTGTTTGATACCGCGGGTCAAGATGTAGGGTCGTGTTGGTTCTCTTTGCCTCAGCATACACGATAACATAGCCTGCGGATAGGAAGGTCGCAGAAATAATCATTGAGGGAAAAATCAAGTATACAGATGGAATCGCCATTCCCCATATGCTGACGCCAGCAGCGAGGCCAGAGACGATTAGGATATTCTTGGCTTTTCCAGTCCTATCATATAGGCGGCCAAAAACTGGTGAAAAAAATAGAGCTATCGCAAGATTGAGGCTTCCTATAAATCCAGCGACAGTATAATCTATTTTTAAGCCGCCAAGGTAAAATACAATAAATGTTAAAATGATACTGGAGCCTGCCTGAAAAGCTAGTAGGGTTGATCCTAGTATAATAAGAGATCTGTTAAATATCGTGCGGCGAAGTCCTGATAAACTAATTCCTATATTAGCACCGCATGATTTGGTTACGTCATCATTGAGGTGGGCCAATCCTTGGACCTCTGGTTGTCCTCTGAAAAGAGATATGATCAGTATTATGCCGGTCAGCAATCCCAGAGCTCCACCTGCGATTAAACTGACTCTCCAATCTGTTAATTGCGCTAATACGACCCATACAAAAATACCTAAAATTCCGCCCACCGCGTGGGCGGAGTTTAATAAACCTATCCCCAGACCTTCCGATCGCGTACCTAGATATTTCGTGATTAGGATAACGCTAGGCCCAAAAAAACAAGCCATTCCTACACCTACTATGAATCTAAGAATAGAGATTTCCAAGATGCTCCCAGACAGACCAGTGAGCAGTGCAGAGAAAGAAGCTAGCAAAATTCCAAACACGGCTAATCTACTCGCGCCATACTTCGCTGCTAGGATTCCCGCGGGGACTTGAAAAAGTCCTACCCCCATAATAAAACTAGATGCAACTAATCCAAGCATCGAGATATCTTGTTCGAGATCTGATGCTATTAGAAAGAAAATAGAAGCAATATTGAACCAGTTCGCAGAGTAAAATACTCTCGCTAATAGCAAAGAGAGTACTTGGGAGCTTAAATAGCTTTTTCGTGTCGAATTCATATTTAACCAATATTGTCTCCGGTGTAGCTCTTCTAGTTACAGGTTATAGATAAGTCGATAACTGATATATAACGTGGGCAAATCTGGATGAATACTTTATGCCTGTCGGAGGAGAAGAGCTGGAAAACCTTTAAAGAATCAAAACCAGCTATGTTGAATCTGGATATTGGATCTCTCCTTGTTGATTGATACATTTGAACAAATGGAAAAAACAACAAGCCGACTAAGTCTTACTGACAGCCTAGTTTCGTTATTCAAGAAAACACCAAAAGATCTCATCGATAAGGTAGTATATCTTATTCAGGGAAAATTGGCCCCAGATTATGAATCTGTGGACTTGGGGATGGCAGAAAAGATGGCCATTCGAGCTATTGCTTATTCTTCTGGTACTCCGATTTCTTCAGTTGAGAAGGCTTATCGTTCCACTGGGGATATCGGCGACGCGGCGGGTCAAATAATGAAATCAAAAAGTCAAACAACCCTAACTTCTGACACAATGACAGTAGAAAGAGTCTTTTCGACGTTAGAAAAAATTGCTAAAACCACAGGTCCTGGCTCTCAAGAATCCAGGTTGAGACTTTTGAGCAGCATATTCAATGATGCTCATCCCCGAGAATGCCGATATATTTTGAAATTCATAATGGGCACTCTGCGTTTGGGAATAGCAGACTATACTGTAATGGATGCCCTCGCCTTGGCCTTTACAGGATCGAAACTAAACAGAACTATACTTGAGAAGGCATACAATGTAACGAGCGATCTTGGAGCTATAGCAAAAACTTTGGCGAACAAGGGGCTGGATTCAATAGGATCGATGAGAATTACTTTATTCAAACCAGTCCGTCCTATGCTTGCTGAAAGAGTGGCTACCACGGAGGATGCCCTCGAGCGAATGAATGGGAAGGGATTTGCAGAGTACAAACTTGATGGGGAAAGAATTCAGGTTCATAAGGGTTCTGAAAGAGTGGAGCTTTTCACGAGAAGGTTGGATAAAATCACTCATCACTTTCCGGAAGTGGTAGGGCTTGTTAAAGGTCTTGATGTAGATGAAACAATTTTAGAAGGAGAAGTAGTGGCAGTAGATCTGGGTACAGGAGCATATCTTCCTTTTCAGTTACTTATGCACAGAAGGAGAAAACACGGGATCAATGAAGCAATGGAAAATTATCCCGTTGTCATAAACTTCTTTGATGTTCTCTATTTAGATGGAATAGAAACAATATCAAAGCCCTTATCTGAAAGGCGTGCACTGTTGCAGAAAATTGTCTATAGCAGGAGCAGAGGCGGAAAACTGTCAGAAGGAAAGTCTGAAAAGAAGACGAGTACGATCTCTAGAGATAGAGGAAATAAAGGCTCGGTCGAAACAATTCATGAAGGTAATCTAGATTATCAGAAGATGATGCTAGTTCCTCAGATTGTAGTCCAAGAACCCTCAGAGGTTGAAGAGTTTATGGCGGCTGCGATAGAAAATGGCTGCGAAGGACTGATGCTTAAGCATCCAGACAGTACATATCGGGCAGGAGCGCGAGAATTCGCATGGATAAAGCTGAAGCGAGAATATCAGTCAGAACTTGCAGATACCCTGGATCTTGTTATAGTTGGCGCACTTTACGGAAGGGGAAGAAGAGTAGGAAGATATGGCGCCTTATTGTTGGCAGCTTATGATGCTAAGGCGGATCGATTTCAAAGCACAACCAAGGTAGGCACAGGCTTTACCGACGAAAATTTAGAACAATTCTTCAGGGACCTAGAGAGGTATGTCCTTTCTCATAGACATCCTCGTGTGGATACAGGTATGAAAATGGACGTATGGTTCGAACCTAAAATTGTAATCGAAATCATCGCCTCTGAGATAACGTTAAGTCCTGCTCACACGGCTGGGATAAATTCATTGAAAGAGGGCTTCGGTCTAGCTTTGAGATTTCCCAAATTCACAGGAAAGATACGAGACGACAAGAAACCAGAAGATGCTACGACGGTAGAAGAATTGATCACGTTGTATAAAAAGCAGTCTAGGTCATTAAGCTAGATAATGTCACGCAGCCGAGACCTGTATAAGGAGCAGAGTTATCCCCCATTCAGTCTACTACTCGTCGAGCTCCTCTCCGCTATCTAAATACCATGCGACGCATCAGCGATAATACCTTGATTGGTTCAAACCTTAAATATTATACGGTGCAACATCGAACTGCAATTGTCTACCAAAATAAAGGGAACTATGCTTGCAGCTCTTGCGGCGTTAGTCACCTTAGGAATAACATCCGCCGGTTATACAACCTCGGCTATAGCACAAGAAGAAGAATTTTTGGCAGATCTTTCTGCAGAACAAGAAGTGCCGCCTATCATGAACTCTCAAGCAACAGGTACGGCTGAATTCACTGTGGAAGGAGATAGTATAGCATACTCTGTCAATGCTACGGGTATAGAGGGAGTTACAGCGATGCATATCCATAGCGGCAAACCTACAGAAAATGGTCCGGTAGTCGTAACCCTAGCTCAATACGATCCTCCGACCAACGAAATATCAGAATCCGGTTCTATAACTGCTGATATGCTTGAAGGGGATATGGCTGGTCAGCAAATATCAGATCTGGTAGCTGCTATGAGTGATGAGAACGCATATGTCAACATACATACGGAACAGAACCCAGATGGAGAGATCCGAGGCGACCTAAAGAGTGCCGCTCCCGCCCTATAGTTAGACCGGGCTCCACTCCCATCTTTTTTTCCTTTCGATTATCCGATTGATAGTAGAAGTGTGATCGCCATAGTAAGTGTGTTTCAGATACGTTTAATATAGACAGCTACTAGGAAC
The DNA here is from genome assembly GCA_964439995.1 of uncultured Nitrososphaeraceae archaeon. Taxonomy (GTDB): domain Archaea; phylum Thermoproteota; class Nitrososphaeria; order Nitrososphaerales; family Nitrososphaeraceae; genus TH5893. The sequence goes on along the minus strand of CAYTQD010000019.1, from coordinate 4,056 downwards.
GAGCATTTCGCCTGATATTCATCGTTATCTGTCCAAACGCTTCTCTATCCCATTTGATAATGAAGGAGATACCTACCAATAAAGCAATCTCCAATGATTTTGCAAGAACTCCTGCAATCTCTATTTCCTCAGGCTCATTTATCGGCGATAATGGAGGAGGATTGATGACAGAATATGCATACAATCCAACTAGGATAATTGTTCCTATAAATCCAAACAGGTTTACTAAAATATTATTTTTATACGCTGACTTTGCCTCCTGTATATTAGATAATTCATAGAATGGCTTTGACAACACAATCAGAAAATATAATATTCCATATGCAACTTGAGCTCCAGCCGCTGACAGAAGGAAAATGGTGTAGTAGATATGAACTGAACCATGTTCAGGAAAGACGACTAGGTGAACTAAGCCCCCAGCCAAAGCTAATAGTGTTACATAGTATTTAATATTCTGCTTTCTGGTAAATGAATCTATCTTGCTACTATCATTACCCATATTGGTAACATCGAATTGATCAGTTAGAATGCGTTTAGATCTCTCTATTCTTTTTGTTTTACTACTTCTTCTCAGGTAATTTTTTGTCAAAACAATCCCTAAAAGAGTTATTGGAAAGACAATAGAAATAACGTATACTATATTTCGGACATCTCCAAAGCTGCTAGCAATGGTAATATTAAACACCGTTCTTGTGCAGTTACAATCTGAAACGTCACCTAGCATCGACCTTTGGGGATTAGTAGCAGACGAGAGAAAGTAAGACGCAGCTCCCTCTTTACTAGTGTTGTTAGTATTGTTAATGCTGAGGACTATCTGGTAGTTTCCTTTATTGGGAAATTGATAGTAGAGAAGAAAGTCTCCTACGTCCCTGAATGTCCATGGAAACATATGAATCCGTGTTCCACTAGAAGACTCGTATATTTCAACCATCGTCATTATGTTGTGTACATCATTGTTATCAAAATCTTGAATACTAAACTCGATCAGAGTAGGATATTCAGTGGTTCCGTATTCTGGTTCCAGTGCCATAAAAGATTTATAATCCCCATAGCCATACCTGCTTCCGCCAGAGTTATAGTGTGGCAAGTGTTCCAGATGGGCTTCGGCACTGGATATGGTCATCTGGGTGGTCATTAAGAGATAGGACGCAGTTATCAATAGGCAGGATAATGGTAATAATAATAGGATACTCGTATCGGCATGCAGCATATATGAAATTTTTCTCATTTGCTACTGTTGATACATCTATTGAACAAATGTAATATAATAGAATCTAATTAGCGTTAATATAATAGAATCTATTTTTAGGTCTTAACTGCCATTTTTATTACTTGATAGTTGGCAACTTGACGGGATCATTTGACGTCACTACTATGACAAGGGATAATATAATCGGGTGAATGATAAGAGCTCTCCCCGTTTTCTCCTTCCGCTGGAAGTTGTTCAGTAACTTTGATTAGTGCACCATTAATAGCGTTCAACTGTTAGAGCATTTACAGTGTTATTGTCTCTCGTCTTAAGACGTTGCGGGCGCATTATCGGCACTATCCTGTAAAGCACCTTCGATCAATTCAACCCAAAAAACTGATCACACCATGAGAAAACAACTGACTACCTATCGCCGAACAACTGATCACACAATGACTCTCCTAGTATCCCGGCACATCTCCTATCGAGATCATCTAGCAAGCTGTCTGATTGCGGCTGTCGTAGATTTGGATCGTCATCTGGTTGTGATCGTAGTGATGGTGGAATATCATCTGAGAGTGAAGGTGATTCACCTGAGCCGGATGATGATGGTCCCAATCGTATTGGGATAATTTCATTCTTGCCGTCCCTCAGTATTGTGAGTTGTACTGTATCACCAACTAGCTTCGTGTCAAGATGGGAACTAATATCATCTATCGTATTTACCGTTCTATTATCGATTCTTAATATCACATCGCCCCCTAACTCCATTTCTGTTCCGTTAATGTTGGAAACTACGTATCCCCCTCTCAATCCAGCCTCATCGGCTGGTCCATCAGCAATAATATCTACTACGAGGAAACCATTTGCCTGAGTTAAATTCATTGCCTCTGCAATCGCAGGTGTTACATTTGTTCCCGAAATTCCAAGCGAAGGTCTTTGTTTTTCTTCTCCCAACCGTTGTATCTGGGTGCCCTCTGGCCTTGCTGCTAGAGTAACATTTACAGTCTGAGGTCCGCCCCCCCTCAAGATTGTCATTTGAATTGTATCTCCTACCTCTGTGTTTCTTTCTAGATAGGCAAGTATATCTTCGATGTTCCTTACTTCTTTATTATCGATTTTTAGAACTATATCTCCTCCTAGTCTAATTTCTCTTCCATTGACATTCGCCACTCTATCCCCCCCTCTGATTCCGGCTTCATCAGCTGGGCTTCCTTCATTGACACCTATGACCAGAAATCCATTTGCTTTCTCTAGACCTAAGCCTAAAGCCTTTGCGATATCAGGTGTAACGTCAACGCCGATCAGACCTAGCCAAGGATGTTGATAGAAACCTGTCGCAATCAATGAAGGTACTACCTTTGTAATTGTATTTGATGGCACAGCAAATCCAACTCCAGCATATGATCCTGTTAACGAAAATATCGCCGTATTCATACCTATAACTTGTCCTTTCATATTCAATAGCGGTCCACCCGAGTTTCCCGGATTAATTGCTGCATCTGTTTGAATTATGTCAGGAATGGAAAATGCAGCAGGTTGTTGCTGCTGTTGGTCCGGAGGCGGAAGCTGAAAAGGTAAATCGGGCGAGTCTGGGAACAGATCATCAAACGGAGATTCCGGTGGGGACGGCGGGCTTTCATCTTCGGGCGGTAATGATGGGATGGTTCTGCCTAGTCCGCTGACAACTCCAACGGTTAGGGTACCTGATAACCCAAACGGATTACCTATTGCAACAACCTGCTCACCTATGGCAACTTCCGAAGAATTTCCAAACGGTAAGGGAGTAAGTTCAGATTCAGATACATTTTCCACACGTAACACTGCAATATCACTGAAGGGATCAGTTCCAACTATTCTGGCATTATATACGCTTCCATCACTAAAAGTTACAAGGATATCAGTATTATTGTTTGAGGTATTATTAGATGAAGCCAGTGCGATTACATGATAGTTGGTTATAATATGTCCGTCCTTATCATATACGAATCCAGATCCTAGGCCAGAACTAAGCGGTATCGAGTTAGTAGCAGTAACCTGTACCACAGAATCCTGTACTTTAGAAAACAACTCTGCTGGTGTGATTGATTCTGTAACATTGATTTCGGTGGCACTAGAAGAACTCAGGATACTTTGACTCGCCAATTGTTGAGCATTAACATCCTTAATGTTATTATTACTAACGCCTTGCAATGATGCGAGGGAGAGTAATATCATGATTAGGCAAGCGGATATGATTTTTCTCGTTGATATGATATCTTTCATACCTCCCATTAGCGTAACTTGCTACAAAGGTACAATAATATAAGTATTAGCAGACCAAGTTAATATCCTTATATGATTCATCCTCATCTCTTCGATTATTGCAAAGTGCAAAAATAGCAGCTAGGTCTGTACCAAAGACGATGCCAAACCTAGTCAGTACGATGACAAATCCAATCTTAGATCGCAAAATAGAAGACGCTGCAGCAGGCTTATCCGAGTCTTATGCCATACATTTACATTCTATTTGCGAAGTAAACCTGTCAGACCATTATAGGAGAGATTTGATTGAATTGCTAACCAAGTTATCCAAATATAATAATTAGAGCTTTCAAGGAGTTGACACGTAATAATGTCATTGAATTTCTGGAAAGTCACCGCAAGACTGAAACACAAGACCCAATGCATAAATGGATTAGTACTTACAATCTTTTCAGAGTCCAATCACTGCGTTTTTTCAAGTGGCTATATTATCCGGATTTCGAACCTAGTAAAAGACCCAAGCCTTCGGTTGTAGAAAATATTGTCCAGCTTAAGCGAAGGGAAAAATGAATCTATAAATCATCTGATTTGGTGACACAGCAAGATGACTTGCTATTCCTAAA
>CAYTQD010000018.1:20381-24954 GCA_964439995.1 uncultured Nitrososphaeraceae archaeon | reverse complement strand
AGTTCTGAAATCGAATTGATCTCTCATAGTACAACTCAGGCAGTTAATGCTCTGCTCGAAGGAGATACTGCAAAAGTTGGGATCATTGGAATGGGTGTGGGACTGGAAAAAAACAGCGTAATCAAGCGTACAAATATAGGTAATATTCCACTAGCTCCCAACAAATACCTTAAGACCTGTTATAGATTTTTGGATACCTCAGAATATCTTGACGCCGAGAGTGTAGAGAAAGCTGTATCTTCTCTCCAGCGGGAAGGGGCCGAGGTACTAACGGTAAGCGAAGCTTATGGAGTCGATGACCCAAGTAACGAGCAATTTGTCACTGAAAGATCTGAGCTACCAAGTACCGCCGGTCACGAGTTGTCCGGTATTTATGGTCTCGAAATTAGAACGCTGACAGCTGCTATCAATGCAGGAATTCTTCCAAGAGCAATCAATACTGCGAAATTTGTAGAATCAACAGTTAGAGGTAAAGGAATTACCTCTCCCATAATGATCATGAAAGGCGATGGAGGGATCATCGACGTTAAGACTTTTAGAAAGAAACCTATTTTTACAGTTCTTTCAGGGCCCGCTGCGAGCGTGGCGGGGGCGCTTCTTCATTTACGTATATTGAACGGAGTCTTCGTGGAAGTCGGAGGTACATCAACAAACATCTGTATAATAAAGGACGGAAAACCAGAAATGCGCTATGTAACCATAATGCAGCACCCTACTTGTATCCGGTCTCTTGACGTACGGGTCGCTGGTGTCGCGGGAGGATCTCTTATAAGATGGTCCGGTAGGAAAGTAGAAGATGTCGGTCCAAGATCCGCGCATATATCGGGTCTTCAATATTCATGCTTTGCTGAACCATCTGATCTGGAGGGGGGACAAATTATCACTTTTGCACCTAAGGAAGGAGATCCAATGGATTACATAGCTATAGAAGCAAGCGGAGGAAAAAGGTTTGCCATTACAAATACATGCGCTGCCAATGCAATTGAAATAGTGCCTCTATCGGACTATGCTCGTGGAAAAACCGAGGCAGCGCGTTTGGCCATGTCTATCCTAGGGACGAGAATAGGTTGTTCGGCAGAAGAGACGGCACGAATAATACTTGATAAATCTGCGAAGAAAATTCAAGATCTAATGTGCCCTATGCTAAAAGAATACGGACTAAAGAAGGATCAGGTCGTTATGATAGGTGGAGGAGGCGGTGCAGCAGTTCTGGTTCCGTATCTTGCTGAAAAACTAGGAATGAAATACGAAATTCCCCAAAACGCTGAGATAATATCATGTATAGGAGTTGCTGCAGCTCTCATTTATGAAGAAAGGGAAAAGACTCTTGACAATCCTTCCGCAAACGATGTTTCATCTTTGATGAAGGAGGTGAGAGAAGCTGCATATGCTCGTGGAGCGCTTCCGGAATCACTCAGTCTGCAATCTAGTTATATCCCTGAGCGCTCAGTATTGAGGGCCACAGCGTCAGGAAATACTAGTTTAGACATAGGTTTAGCAAATAGAAAAGAAATAGGCGAAGATGAAGCAAAGATTTTGGCTTGTGAGCTTTTCGGTATGTCAGAAGGGGTGAATCGCATATTTGACATGCAGAACTATCATGTCTTCGCTTGCGAAGTTAACAAAAAGAAGCTATTTTTGAGATCAAAAAAACGGCCGATCCTTGTGTTTGACAAGTATGGTCGGGTTAGGTTGTCTCTGGACAATGCAACAGTATTAAACGGACCTCCAAGTAAAGTCCTAGAAAGATTGCATTTTATGCTTGAGCAATCTGAGAATGAAATAGGAAAATCTAGCTATCTTGCCCCCCAGATTCACATTCTTGACGGTTCTCGGATTGTAGATCTCTCTAGTCTAACAGCTAAGGAGCAAGTATTGGAGGCAATTAGAAACGAATTGAGATCGAGTACAACTGAACATGTAGCAGCTCTAATTCGTGTTTCCTAGTGTGAAAAGGTAAAGTAGCGTATCTGCAAAGCCAAACTACGAACCCCGTAGTAATGTCGAAGGTAACCAGCCATTATTATTACTAAAGTTTTTAAGAATGACGCTTCACATTGCACTGGTAAGAGTGATAGTTGGGAAACGAAGAACTGGCGGTTGTTGCAGGACCATCCTCACCCGAATTAGCTAGTAAAATCGCTTCATATCTTAATTCAGAGCTAGTAACCGTGAATACACAAATTTTTTCCGATGGCGAGTGCAAAATCAAGATGCCAAATGTCAAAGGGAAGTATTGTGCGGTGGTACAGTCATTATACCCACCAACTGACCGACACCTATTGCAAGCACTAATGATCATAAAGAAATGCTATGATGACAATGCTTCCCATATATGTAGTGTTACACCGTACATGGCCTACGCTCGGCAAGACAGAGCTTTCATCCAAGATGAATTTCCCAGCATGTCACTTATCGCAAGATTGTTTGAATCTGTTGGCACCAACAGCTTAATAACACTGGATGTGCATAGCTTGAAGGCTCTGTCTTATTTTAGTATTGAGGCGAAAAATATGTCTTCTATACCTCTTTTTGCAGACTACATAAAATCGAGCAATCATCTTCATAGACCCGTTGCAGTTTCACCGGATATGGGAGGAAGGAAACGGACTGAAGAGTTCTCGAAAATTTTGGACATAGACTCTTTGATCTTGGAGAAGTCACGTGACAGACATTCAGGTGAAGTATCGATTGATGAATCGAAAATCCACGATCTTGTGGCTGACAGAGATATTATTATGATAGATGACATCATAAGCACTGGTAATAGTATTATTAAGGCGACAGATATTCTGCGACGGAAGAATTCTGGAAAAATTTATGTTCTGTGTACTCATTCTTTAATAAGCGAAAATAATATCCAAAGTGTACTCGACGCCGGAGTAAAAAATATAGTCACTACAAATTCTATACCTACAAGACTTGCAAAAATTGACATAAGCGCTCTTTTAGCATCTTGCTTTCGCAGAGGGAATTCCTAGTCTACTCAATATAGCGTCGAGATTACTTGATAACTATAAAACCTCATCGTAAACAATAACATGTAGCAAAATGGTAGAAATGAGGCTTGTATTTTTGGGTACGTCTTCTGCAGTGCCAACAGCGAAGAGAGGACTGTCATCTACTGTTCTCGTCCGTGGTGGTGAGTTACTTATTTTTGACGCTGGAGAGGGGATGCAACGGAATTTCATCAAATCTCGCTTGGGTATTAATAAGAAGACAAAAATTTTCATAACGCACATGCATGGGGATCATTGTCTAGGAGTTCTGGGACTCTTGCAGACGATGTCACTACTGGGGAGGGAAGCTCCGGTCGATATTTACGGTCCTTCAGACTTTGCTGAGTTTGTGAAAACCAATATGGAAATATTGTCTTTCGGCCTGATTTTTGAGGTACGTATCATTTCCATTAAGGATGAAGGTGTAATTCTGCAAGAAAGAGACTATTTTGTAAGCTGCTGTAAGGCAAAACACGTTATACCTACGTATGCGTTTTGCATAAATGAATATGAAAGACCGGGCATATTTGATATCGAAAAAATAAAGAGACTTGGTATCCCTGAGGGACGTCTTTATAAGAAACTTCAGTTTGGTGAAGATGTAACTTATAGGGGTAAGGTTATCACTTCCGCTCAGGTCACCGGTCCGAAGAGGGCTGGCAGAAAAGTAGGTGTCTCAGGAGACACCCGACCTACTGACAGGTTAAAGAATTTTTTTCGAAACTGTGATTTGCTAGTTTTTGATTCCACATACTCCAATGATGAATCCAAAAAGGCTAAGGAAAGGTTTCACTCTACAGCTTCAGAGGCTGCGGTTTTAGCAAAACGAGCTGGTGTCAAAAAATTGCTATTGTCCCACTTTAGCGCAAGGTACAAGGATCCAGATCAGCTTGTCAGCGAGGCCAGTGCATTTCACGAGAATGTGGAAGCTGCAGAAGACCTTAGGATCATTAAAATTCCATATATGGACAGCTAGATCAAAAAAATCTGGGTTTAGAGATAAATCAAAGTAGGCTAAGGGAGCTTCTATTCAGTGCGTCTTAGATTCGTCCCGTCTCTGGATCCTTTTATAGATTACTTGGCACTTATATCATTCGTCATGACTACTACATCGCTGAGTCGACTATAGAGGTTCAAAAAGTGAAGACCTTTATCGGTTGTTCTATAGACTTTTCCTTCTTCTTGATAATCTATCAGACCATTCTCCAGTAACAATGACAGATATTCTTTAAGATGCTGGTACGACAAGTAGGCTCGGTACAGAATTTTCTTTTGTGTAACCCCATCACTGCGACTAGCAATATCGAGAATAGTAGATATTATTTCCAGTCTGCTTCTATGCTTCATATCAGGTATATAGCAATATACCGTCCCCGAATAAATGAATCATCAATGAAAATTATGGTAATAACTAGCGATCGTTTGATCAGTGCTTCATTTCAAATAGTTTTTACAGGTTGTCTTTTAACTACCTTATCCTTACTTTCAAAAGTCAGGACGTTACTGACTGCTAGTAAATAATACAGAGCACATAAAAAAGTGTTAGTAAATAAGAATTATATTACAGCAATTGT
>CAYTQD010000018.1:0-20371 GCA_964439995.1 uncultured Nitrososphaeraceae archaeon | reverse complement strand
CTCTAGGACTTTCTACAATACGAAAATTCTATGTTACTCAATAGAAGACGTTCATCAGCATCCTATCCTTCCACCAACATATTAAAATATTATTGAATCTAATCCCTGATACCTACTATGTGCGTGATAATGCTTGAAAGTGGATAAACATAATATCGCAATTTTTGATACCTTTAAAACAAGAAAAGATAAGTTTACCGGAGAAGCAAAGAGACAGAGAGGAATTATAGCCCATTTAGCTACTGAACAAAGTCCTGAGTTCCGAACTAGGACTTCTATCGCACATGTCATAGCTAAGAAACATGGAATCCTATGGCAGAATATATACTCCGGCATTTTTAGAGACTTAGATGAAGCTTTGATCCCCTCAGGTGTGATCAGGGAGGGTGGAAGGCTTCCACTACGTAGGGGCCCACGAGCACTTCAACTCGAAGGTGTACCTTATTATGAGCTAACTGAAACAGGCTTGTTGGTCGCTTCGTCGATTGAAGAATTAGGCAATGAGAGAGTCAAGATACTGGAAAAATATCTGGGAGCTTTGCCAGCCAACAACAATACAGAAACCTCAATTATAACTGGCCTTTTGCTTTTGATTAAGACAGCCCCAAACTTTGCTTTTAAGATAATAAACGAATATATCTATGCTTACAGCAGCGGACTCATTGCTAACATAGCACCTCTTGATATCGATAAACTGCGGGCTGTAACATCAAAGGAGGTCAAGATAGAGAAGGAACTTATTGAAGCATTTATTAAAATGGAAGACGGCCAAAGGGAAGTCATAAAGAAATTTTTTGGTGAAATTAGTTATCCTAAATGATCCTAATTTATCTAATGTTATAAACGTAGATAATAAGGGTATTAGTTGCTAATACAGATATATACGCATAAAACGGATGGTACTACAGGTTAGATTCAGTATTTATCCTGTATCGATATGTTGATCTTTTCTATGGTTCATTTAAGTTTGAATATAATTCTCGACAAATCTTATTGTTGGCTATACCGCTTTAGAGCTTTGGTAGTCTAAAAATCTAACCCATTCAGGAAACCAAAGTTCGTGTTCGGAAAGTCCTATTCCTTTTGCCAGTATTTCTGGCGAATTGTAGTATACAGCATCTGCACCTATTTCCTTCGCGATTTTCTTATTGAGATCATTTATACTCGCAACTTTACCAACAAACCTGTTCGCTATCAAATCTCTGTTTTGAGTATAAAGTCCTACTTGTCTGCCGTCGATCGTAACGACATAGCTGACAATTACTTGGATATGTTTAGCACCACTCTGTCGTAAGTATTGGATTGTTTCTCTTGCTGTACCCCCAGTCTGGATTGTCCCTTGAATTGTTGCCACATTCTTTTCCTTGACTAGCCCCCCTATGACAAATTTTAGTGAGTTGCCAGTTGTAAGTAGCTTATTCTTGCTCACTTGTTCTGAAAAATCAATCATGTGGTCTGAGTCATCATATCTGTCTTTGATGATTCCCTCTGAAAGCTCAAAATTCTTATACAGCTTTTGGAATTCAATATTAAATCCCAAGCCCATCGGACGAGCATAATCTGGCTCTGCAAATGCTGACTCAATATCCAGATCTTTACCTAAGAAATTTGCTTGTTCTCGACCTATGTCCTTTCTAATAGTATATAGACTTCTCCCGAAAAGCGTGGACGCCACATGGCTTTCCCTTATGAACTCGAATGGATCCATTATAGTGGTACTATCTGGTAATTCTGTAATGACATCCATTCCTGTTGCGTGATTCAAACTAACTAACTGGCCCGGTCTTATGTCTAGGAAGTCCATATCTACAAACGAAGTACGTAACGAATTCTCAGACGCTATCATGTTCAATGATCCTTCCTTACTTGTGGCGTATACAAGCGGCTTAAAACCTGTGCTATTCCGGTATGCAAAAATTTCATTGCCTATCCTAATTATTAAGTTCCCTCTTAGATGTCGGTCAAGAAATTGGATCGCACGTTCAGGATAATTCTTTTCTACAAGGAGCTTCGTGAATATGTGACAAATTTTGAAAAGGGAATCTGAATCTCTTGCTTGACCAATCTCTGGATGTAGATACAGTTTCTCCGTGTCGACGAAAAAGCCGTCCAGTGCAACATGAATAATTTCGAAACTGTGAAATTGAGGGAACCTTTTTGACAAATAACCAATAGCTCTAGTACCACGTAGTTTCTTTTTATGGGCCATTCTTATTAGGGTATCATCACTTGGTAAAGATCCTTCACTGGCATATGCGTTGTTACCTATAATCATCCTCCAATACGCCTTCCCCCTGTGTTGAAGCATCCGCATTGAGTGCGCAAGCAGAGCTATTATGGAGTAGCTATCTTGAGTAGAGTCAAAACTATTCAGAGCGATGATTCCGGCCAAGCTTAATGACTCTGATGTTTCTATGTTGTCATACAATAAAAGTCTTGAATTATCTCTTCAATCTGGTAGGTTATTAGTTGTAGATACCGAGGTCATATATTAGAAGATAATATCGAAGAACCTCAACAATTTAAACTGGGTCGATACTCAATATACCGATGCTTCTTGGTTTAATTGGGAAGGCTAATGTAGGTAAGTCGACATTTTTCAATGCTGCGACAGATCTTGATATCCGTTGTGGAAATTACCCCTTTACAACTGTCGCCCCCAATGTGGGAATTACCTACGCCAGAATTGAATGTGTGTGCCGAGAGTTTGGAATTCATGACAACCTTTGCATAGATGGCATAAGATTTATTCCCGTTAAGCTGATGGATGTTGCTGGTCTTATTCCTGGCGCCTCCAAAGGAAGGGGTCTAGGCAATAAGTTTTTAGATGACGCAAGGCAGGCTGATGCCTTAATCCATGTTGTAGATGCGGCAGCTTCTACTGACGTAGAAGGAAGGCCTATAAGACCTGGGACAGGTGATCCCCTATTCGATATCCACTTTGTAGAGGAGGAACTCGACCAATGGCTTGCATGCATCATAGGAAGAGATTGGAATAAACTACTACGAGAGGCGCGTAACCAAGGCGGAAAAGTAGAGCAAATGATTGCCGCAAGACTATCAGGGCTTGCTATCAAAGAGGCTGATATTGTTCACACCTTAGGTGAGCTGGGTCTTTCACCAGCGGACGCAGATGAGTGGTCTGAAGATGATCTCATCAGGTTCTGTAAGAAGCTCAGAGGATTAAAACCTATCATGGTTGCTGCAAACAAAGCGGATCTTCAGTCAGCACAACTTTATATTGATAAAATTAGAAAGTTAAGTGAGAACGTCATTCCGTGCTCTTCTGAGCTCGAGTTGTTACTTAGGCGAGCTGCAAGGAAGAAAAAAATTGAGTACTTGCCAGGGGACGACCATTTCAGGATCAAAGAGTCTGCCTCAATAACTGAGCAGCAAAGGCTAGCTCTTGAAAGGACTGGTGCCTATCTTGCGAAATACGGTTCGACAGGTGTCCAAGAAGCTATTAACCAGACAATCCTCAATTTATTGAAATTCATTGTTGTGTATCCTGTTGAAGACGAATTGAAACTTACAGACAAGAAAGGGAATGTTCTACCCGATGCCTATTTGCTACCCGTTAACTCAACTCCTAAAGATTTGGCTGAAAGGATCCATGCGGAGCTAGGTAAAGGTTACCTGTATGCCATTGATGCTCGAAGAAAGATGAGGCTTGGTGCTGACTACAGACTCAAAAACAATGACGTGATCAAAATTGTATCGGCCACAAGCAGCTCGAGGTAGTAAAGTATACAATGCTATGTCTTGGCATAGAGAGTACGGCTCACACGTTTGCCGCTTCCATAATTAGGTATTCGCCTGCCAGAAGTTCTGTAAATAAGCATAACTCATGGAATTTAGAAAATTCAGGTACGAGAATCCTGTCTGATAGTCGTGGCATATATCTTCCACCGAAAGGTTCTGGAATCCATCCAAGGCTCGCGTCAAGACACCACATGGAAGTCTCTGCCACTATCCTGAGACAGTGCATAGAGGAGTCTGGGCTTCGTATCCAGGACATTAATATTATTGCTTATTCAGCTGGGCCGGGCCTGGGTCCATGTCTGAGGGTGGGAGCCGTGGTTTCGAGGACCCTAGCATCTTATTACAAAAAGCCTCTGGTGCCTGTAAATCATGCCTTGGGTCATGTAGAGCTTGGTATAATGTTTACTCGTGCACGCGATCCCCTAGTCCTACTCATTTCCGGCGGCCACACCATGATCCTTGCTTTTTCACAGAAAAGATGGAGGGTGTTTGGTGAAACACTTGACATAACTATTGGACAACTCCTAGATCAATTCGGAAGAGCAAATGGCTTATCATCACCTTGTGGGTACGAGATAGAAAAACTCGCAAGCGAGTCACCTCGGAGTTATATCAGGCTTCCTTATGTCGTAAAAGGTAATGATGTTTCTTTTTCAGGGTTACTTAGCGCCGCCAAGAGGCTTATGGAGAAGAGAGGCAGGTCCCAGGACACGTTTGCAGATCTGTGCTACTCGTTACAGGAGACAGCTTTTTCCATGATAACGGAGACAATAGAGAGAGCGATCTCGTTTTCTGGCAAGAGGGAATTACTGGTAGTTGGAGGAGTAGCCTCCAATAAAAGACTACGGGAAATGATCTCAAGCGCATGCGCCCGACACTCATCAAAGCTCTTGATCTTACCAGATAAATATGCAGGAGATAACGGTTGTCAAATTGCTTGGACAGGTATCATCACCTACTTATCTAAAGAAAAGGAAGTTGAGATAGAAAATTCGTTTGTACACCAGGCATGGAGGATAGACGCCGTCGATGTCCATTGGCGAACGACCTAGGGGGCGCCAGCACGATTCACGCTAGCAATCTGCTTCTTTATAGCTTTATTCCACTTGCCAGGATTTAGTACCCCGAATTTATAGACCTTATCTCCAAGACCAATTGTTACTTTTGCTATAATGAATCCATGGGATTCGACCTTGGTGATCCTGTCTAAGTCTATATCCAAGATTAATTCGCCTGCTTCTTTCCAAAAGGTTGTAACCTTGCCTTCAGTCTGCTCAAAGAGTAACCTTTGAGTGGTTAATGTTAAAATACCATTTTTGAGATGATCCTCTGCGCAGTCCTCCTGTAGGATTATTCTCTCTCCTTCTCTAAGAACTCCAGCGCACACATTTTTATTCTCTCTAACTCAAGAATATAACAGTATTGCAGGTTTCTCCCCACGTATTAAGTAAAGGAGCAGAAGCAGACATCTATTACACAACATGGTACGGAAACAAGGCTATTTCCAAAGTTCGGACGAAGAAACCCTATCGTCAAGATTTACTCGATTATGAAATACGAAGAAATCGCACCATGCGTGAAGCAACAATGCTATCTCTTACGAAGGCTGTAGGAATTAGAACACCATTCGTTTATTTTGTTGATCCCGTAGCAACAGAGATAGTAATGGAATTCATAGAAGGCGAAAATGTAAAGGATATATTGAATCAAGACCTAGCGTTAAAAATGGGTCAATGCGCAGGTTTGCTACATATTAACAATATTATTCATAGCGATTTAACCACATCTAATTTTATTAAGGATAAGAAAAATCAACTTGTGCTGCTTGATTTTGGATTATCCTTTCTGTCGGAGAGGCTAGAGGATAAGGCGGTGGATATACGCTTAGTTAAAGAGGTCCTCTCCAGCTCGTACATTTCCCAATGCGAGGCAGCATTTTCAAAGTTTCTAGAAGGTTACACTTCTGTTATGGGTCAAACAGCAACACAGGCAGCGCTAAGAAAAGTACGGGAGATCGAACGTAGAGGCAGGTACTCCAGAATAGTGTGATGTAGCTAAATGAAAATGTAAGGGGGCAGGTTTTGATGAACTTATCGAAAATAGAAATATACTAAGAAGGGTATTAGAATACATCTGTTTCGATAGCGATAACGATGATGACGATAATTAATTTTCCAGATTACTATTACTAGTACCACGACTATTCATTTATTTGAGACTCATGCATCACTCCATCTGTGAAGTCTATAATTTTTGTTAGTTCCAATGAAAGGAAATATTATGAGATAAAATCGCTTCTTTCGAAGTTTGATACCAAGGTACAGTTTATCAGAAAGAATTTGACCGAAATCCAAGCCGATTCTATGGAGCTAATAGCGCTAAACAAGTCGAATAATGCATATTTAGAAATTTCAAAACCCCTCATTATTGAAGACGACGGCTTATTCATAGAAGAGCTAAACGGATTCCCTGGACAATACTCCGCCTTTGTCTTCAAAACTATTGGAAACTCGGGAATTATAAGGTTGATGCGCAGCACGAAATCTAGGAGTGCATTGTTTAAATCAGTTTTCGCTTTTAACGATGGAACAAGTTCGCTTACTTTTAGCGGGCAGACGAGGGGCACCATAGCAAAAGAAGTGACCAGAGGAGGATGGGGGTATGATCCTATTTTTATCCCAGAAAACTCAGAAATGACCTACGGGAATTTAGAGAATAAAGGTATGAAGGAGTCCATGTCTCATCGAGCAATAGCGATAAGAAAATTTGCTGAATGGTTTAGCGATAATTAATGTGCGTAATAGCAATAAATCAAATATTGTTAATATCGTCAACAATGAAAAAGCCCAAACACGTCGAAATTTATAAAAGAATAATAAAGTGTTATAACGACAACGTTCAATGAAGATAGAGAATTGTATATTCCCAGATGATCTTCTCTATGATACCGAAAATTTTACTTGGGTGGATGTGACAACAACTAAAGTGGCTAAGATCGGCATCTCTATGTTGCTTTGTTCTATTTCGGGTAAACTAACTGCCATCAAGATTAAGGACGTAGGCACTGAAATAGAAAGGGGGAAAAACTTCGCGAGTATTGAGAGCAACAAGTATTTC
This sequence comes from uncultured Nitrososphaeraceae archaeon, assembly GCA_964439995.1. Taxonomy (GTDB): domain Archaea; phylum Thermoproteota; class Nitrososphaeria; order Nitrososphaerales; family Nitrososphaeraceae; genus TH5893. The sequence goes on along the minus strand of CAYTQD010000018.1, from coordinate 13,492 downwards.
GGTGTTGTACGGGCTCCATTTACAGGCAAAATCATCGAAGTAAATGAGTCAATATGTAAGAAACCAAAATTAGTAAATGACTTTCCCTACTCCGATGGGTGGTTTGTAAAAATGGAGCCATTTTCCATTCATGAATATCAGGATAACTTACAATCAATCAGAAACTGTCTTGGTAGGGTAAAAGCCATAATTAAGGACTTACACATACGTTGTTTTATAGCATACCCTGACTACGAGATGTATGAGATTGGAATTGAATGTGCTGCTACTCTCGCTAAGTTAAACGAGCTGGTTTCTGGGATCGGAGTTGGAGAGATTATACATCTGGTATCAGATGATAAAACTGCCGATCTAGAAATGATGAGGTGGTCTGAAGAAAATGGGCAGTCAATCTTAGAATCTAGACGAGAAGGAAATCTATTGCATTTCATAATCAAAAAGACCAGATAACTATCCGGTTAATAATTAGCAGGTTATATCTTCATACCAGATCGTTACTTCTCCTAGACCTGATTTGAGATATTAGAGTGAGACTGTGAGGATGAGCGACCACTATTACAAAATCATTGAACAACTTGACCTCTATAGAGTAGTTATTGAAATATTAAATCGCGTATTCTTGAATATATCTGTAGGTGTAACGGCCTTGATTCTGGAGAACAATTATTTTAGATATTTCGCTCACATCCATTATAGAGAATCTAGGAAGGTTTCCTATGAGACAATCTGCAAAAGTCTTTACTTCACTCATCTCTAACATATTGTTCCGTTCTAAACGCTGTACTGACATTCCTATATGCATATAAGACTTGATTTCTACGAAATGGGGGTTCGCTTGCCGCACGAGCCGGGCAAAGTCATGCGCGAAGGTAGTTTCTTCATTATAACCTCTAATGATAGTCATTCTTAGAACTGTCCTAGTCCTCACTTTAGCTAGAAACTTAAGGCTCTCACACCACCTTTCCCACGCGTCCTTGTGACGGGGTCTATTGATCAAATAAAACATTTTCCTATTCGCTGCGTTTGTAGAAAGATAGAGCTGCGTTGGCAAAGCGTCTTCTTCAGCAAGTCGTCTAAGCATAGCTGGCTCCTGACCATTTGTTACTAGGAAAACTGATTTAGTGGCTTTGAGAGTCTTTAGATATTTGATTAGTTGTGGAAGTTTGGGATACATGGTAGGTTCGCCAGATAATGATATAGCGTAATGGGCAGGCAACAAACTTTCATCCAGCTTTCTCCGAGAATTCTTACTGTTGCCGTAGAACCCCGAAATAAGTCGTTCTCTTTCTTTCATCAAATGATGAACAATTACATCTGGTTCGTCAACCAGGTGAGGCGGCATTTGCAAGGTATCATAAAACTCAGTTGGTCTCCAACAATAAACACATCTATTTTCGCAATTCATTGCTGTAGGTGTCATTTCCATGCATCGATGTGTTGAAATTCCGTAAAACTTGTGTTTGTAACAGTTTCCTTCGTTTGCAAATGATTTCTTCGTCCAGTGACATAACTCGACAGCAGAGTGATTGTAAACTCCGTATTTTGCCTTCTGTAGCTTGGACCTAGTCAGTGGAGATATGCGTATTAAGTTATTGTCCTGGGTATGAGACACATACTCGTCAGAACAGCTCATTTAAGAAATCTTTGAATACAGGAGATTTAAAGTTTGCAACGGGACAAAATAACAGCAATCTCGATACTGTTCCAAGATAGGTTATAATTTTTGTATCTGTTTCTTTAGTTCAGCGTAATGACAGCAAGTACTAAAGATATTATGAAATTGGGCCTTAGGCTTGTAGGTTGGAATAGCGTGCCTTTTGATAGCGCGATTCACATTGAGGGTAATAATATAAAGAAGGTTTTAATGGCTATAGATGTTTCTACTGCAGAGCTCTTAATTGCAAAACATATCGGATGTGATGCTGTAATAGCACATCATCCGATCGGAACTTCATCTTTGGGATTCCACAGGGTATTCAATAGGCAGGTAGAATTTATGACACAGTACGGAGTCCCAGAAAATGCAGCAAGAAGTGCTATGAATAAACTTAAGAGCAGAACTCAAATTAGGTCCCATGCGAATATCTATAAACAAATTGTAGATGCGGCAAGGATTTTGAAAATGCCCCTAGTAAATATTCACCAACCCTGCGATGAATATATGCGAAGAATTATTTTGAAAAAAGTTAGGCAATGCAAAAAAGATCATAGGGTTTCGGATCTGATAAAATTGTTAGAAGAGATTCCAGAATTTAGTAACGCAGAGACTAGGCCATTAGTCACGTTGGGAAGCATGAAAAATATGCTTGGAAAGGTAGCACTGGTACTCGCAGCGGGGACAAATGGAGGTTACCAGATTGCTAAACTATATTATGAGCACGATGTATCAACTGTCATCTACCTTCACATAGACCCTGGGGAAGCAGCGAAACTAAAGGCTGAAAAAGTTCTAGGAAATCTCGTGATATTGGGGCACTTGGCTGGTGACTCAATCGGCTTTAATGCCTTGGCAGACAATCTTGAACGGATTGGTGTGGGGACTGTTAGGATGGGCATTATATCTGCATCCAATAGGAAATGATAATAAATCCTGCCAGTTTAGATTAAGAACCCTATAAATAGAGTTGATGTCCAGGATAAATAAATTTGAGGCCTTCGTAGTATAGCCTGGTTAGTATAGGCGGCTGTGGGGGGCGGGGTCTGGTAAACCATGACTTATTTACAATTTGCCTGCGGAAACCGCTTGAGGAGGGTTCAAATCCCTCCGAAGGCCCATGTTCTCGTCGATCAAGTGAATAATAGTGGAATCCTTATGGTTCTTCTCTTTCCTGTGTTTTGACCAATTTATCCTCATATATCTTGGCACCCAGGAGAAGCCAGCCATAATTATTCTCGTCATGTATGTACCTTATCTCTCTAATATTTGGTCTTAGGCTCTTCCTTCTCAGGGACAACATGAACTCTTGCTGGACCACTAATCCCAGTTTTCTAGCCAGGGGGTCTAATTTGTCGCTACGCGGTAGCAAAATACGAACACAAAATTGGTCCCGGAGTCTTTCGTAATGCGAGGATATTTTCTCTACTACATCGTCAATATTGCTGATTTCTCGGGCTTCAAATGTTTGTATAACTGGAAATTTAGCATAGAATGAGGCAATAGAAGAGGACATACTTGTCTTATAATATAAAGACTCAGATTAATACCTTCAAAAGATATCTACCCATCTTTAACCGATGTGCAGACGTCATTGCTTTAGAGTTAGACATTCGTTTGCGTCTTGGAGAGAGGCACGGGAAGGCAATGTAGGAGATCGTGGATTAGGATGAGATACATAGAAAACTCATTTTTTGGACGACCAAAAGGTTCCCCCGAACTGTTTCCATATTATGTAATCTGATATCATTTTTTTGTGATCAAATCCTAATTTTTTATTGGCGACCTCTCCTAGATTTAGCCACTGTATAGCAGCAGCATCATCCTGTGCCATCGCATATACTTTATCACTACTTCTAGTGATCCTTCCAATAAACACAGTAGACATAACATGTCCTCTTGGATCCCTTTCAGGTTCTGAGTAAACGCCAAGGATATCAACAAACTCTACATCTAATGACGTTTCTTCTTTAATCTCTCGCTTCGCAGCATCTTCTACTCTTTCTCCTTCATTTACAAATCCCCCTGGCAGTACTAAATAGCCTTTGAATGGCTCTTTCTTTCTTTTAACCAACAATATCTGAGAATTCCATTGTATAATGGCGTCTACGGTAGGCGTTGGATTTTTATGGCGTGCTTTCATACGTAGATGGATAAGTAAATGCCTAAAAAGTGAACCGGTTTGAGAACTTAGGTTTGGGGCTCTGATATAGAAAATAATAGCTTATATCCATCCGCATTGGGATCGCCAATAAATAAATGGTGCCGGGGGCGGGATTCGAGCCCGCGACCTTTCGATTATGAGTCGAACGCTCCAGCCAGGCTGAGCTACTCCGGCACCGACAGCTCAGGCAGCGTTCAGCCAACAGAAGTTTTTTTGGAACATAATATAAACTACTCAAGCACTCTAGAAGCTACAGAAGTATGCACTAATTTTTCAAACCCCCTGGTTAACCATTAGACCAAGGTGCAGAGTAACAAGAAAATTTCTTTGAGGAGAGTATTTCAGCCAGCAATCTTAGTCCTACTTTCTTCAGATATTACAACCCTCATCTTTTCTTTGCTAGCGTACTTTTGGACTGGATAATAGACTTTAAGTTCATCTTTATTATATTGCTCAACCCACCTGAATTTTCTCTGTAATGTGGGTGTATATACCTTTTTCCAGTCAAGGTTCACATGCTTAAGCCAAGCAACTACTACTCTCGGATCTATATAATTCCTCAGTGATGTTCCAAGATTATAATCGCGAGTCTCTTTCTGCAGTTTTAACTGCATTTCTATTCTCTGCAGCCTCTCTTCGATTCTTTTTTTCTGAAGCTCCGTTCTCGTTCTACCTTCAGCAAGATCAGACCTCAACCTCTGGATAGTCTCCTCTTTCTTTTTTACTGTGTTATTGAATCTATCAAGTGCTTTTACACTTAGTGGATTCTTTGGATCAATACCTTTCTTGTGATTACATGTTATAGCAGCCTTTAGGTTTGCAACTTTCGCAGCATATATTTTCTCTGACTCCGATGAATTTCTATTAACTTTATTGAAAGGTGGATTGGCAAGCGTTTCTCTGACGACGTCAGTAGTGATATAAGTCCTGAATACTTTGGCTGTCAATCCAGGGAGGTTCTTGTTGTCAATAGATCGCAGGAAGGTATTTACTTTGTTTGATGTAATGCCATCGAATATTTGCGAAATACTATCTTTTCCTTCTATAAGCATCTTGAGGTTATTATACAAGCCCAGGGTATCTTCACTTTCAACTTTTATTGTCTTTTGCCAAGGTACGCTGTCCTTCCCCAAGAAATTGAACTCTACACACTTACCCTTAGAATCCTCCTCCACAAAAGCAATATGTTCTACCCTCAATGTGGAAGCACCTACAGTGTCGGCTTCTTCAGGATCCTTTTCGTCACCCACTCTCATCGCAAGCTTGAATATAAGGTAACAGACGGTTGATATTTTTCTCTGATTAAGGTCCCTAGATTTCAGCATTCTACTGATGATTTCCTGCTGAACTCTTTCTATATGCTTCTCCAATTTCCAGGCCCTCTCGTATTTTTCTTTATCGCTATCTTGCCTAAGACTTGATGAATCATGTAACCAGACATACTTCCTTTTGCCTGTCAACCTTTCTAGCCAGGTAGCCAGCCAGGTAGATGTATGGTCATGGACTATTCTATTCCAATTGCCCTCTGGAACTGGAGCATCCTCTCCAAGATTAAGGATCACCTGTTCAGGATATACGCGGGGTTTCCATTTTCCCCTAAGAGGGTGCTGGCCCCGACCCATAAAAAGGGCAGGAGGTTCAACCAGCCAGTTTGCAACATCTACCTCTATGCCATCGACAAGAGCTTTTCCGTATAATCCCTTAAGCTTCTCACGTTCTAACTTTTTTGCTAACCTGATTTTCCTTTTCTCATCCTTGGGTAGGTTTCTAATTCTCTCCATCTCTGCCTCTTTCATCCTTTTTTCGTGTTCCACAAGGGCGAAAGATTCTGAGAAATTGATGTCAGTTATACTTGACACACTCTGGAACTTTTCAGGAAGCAATTTTTTGAAATCAACAAGAAAGTTTGACTGAAAGGTTGTGTCTCTCAAGTAATGAGTATCCTTTTTCTTAGCCCATGCGTAGACCATCTCTTCCTGCTCTTGATTAAGAGATAATTTTTCTCCTTCTATCGATATAGATATACCTCGAAGATTATGTTCTGGTGGAAATGCTACTCCTCTGTGTTCAAGTGTCGTCCATTTACGGCGAGTAACTTCAGGTGTAGACTTCATCCAATTTGTACCAAGACACAACCAACAGTTCTTAAACTTTACCCGGCTGCGTTAACTTAGATTGTTATCCGTTGTTTCACCCATAATCAAGCACCTTAATCTATCATTTTGATATTCTGATATCCTCAGGCGATGTGACTCCGACCTCTAAATAGTTGGAACGCCTCATTACTAAAAGTCTTCGCAATGATCAACCACTTTGTAGGACATGTTCCAGAAGAGTATCCAACTCAGCCGTTGCAAGGCAACATACTTTATCGGCCCCGCCATAATACACGAATAACAACCCATCTATTACACATGCTCCTGATGGGAATACAACATTATCGACATCACCATACCTTTCATATCTCTCTCTTGGTTCTAGTATTGGTTTCTTGGTCCTACCTAAAATCTTGGAAGGATCATTTAAATCTAAAAGAGCAGCTCCAGCCCTATATACCTTATCTCTGCTAACGCCGTGATATATAAGAAGCCAGCCTTGTTTGGTCTTGATAGGCGGAGTACCGGCGCCGATCTTCAAAGCTTCCCAATCTTCTTCAGGTTTGAGGAGAATCGCATATTTATCAAAACTAGTTAACGACGATGAACTCTCGCCCAGCCATATGCTGGGCTGATTAATACCATATGGGGGTCCTATCCAAGAGCTCGGCCTCTGTAACGAGAAATAACAGGATGAAGTATTATGTTTTTTTAATTCTTCTTTCGATACCGTAGCCATCATCTTTTCTGGAAAAATAACTACGTCTTTGTTGTCAGAGCCCTTACTAGTTATAATTCCTAGCCGTTCAAATTCATGATAATCTCGTGTGGTTGCCAATGCTGAAGATACAATAGGTCCTTCCCGTGCGTGAGCGGAAAGTACCACATAGGTCAGATATATCTGAGAATCTACTAGGACTAATCGGGGATCTTCTATTCCATATCTTTCGTAATCTTCAGTTGGACCAAATACCATTTCATTAAACCTTGCAAAAGAATATCCATCAGCGCTAGAAGCATAGCCTAACCTCGAGATATAGTTTTCATACTCCCCAACTGCGCGATACAACAAATGCACGATATTTCCGTCGTAAATTGTGGCGCAATTGAAAACTGCTCTAGATTCCCACCAATTATGTTCATTAGGAACAAGAATCGGATTTTTGTCGTACCTTTTTAGAATATTGTTATCAACCATTGCGTAGAGGATTTACAATCTAGACCCATTCAACCGGATATTTTAAAGATTCTATCTCATTAATATCACTGGACAATCTGCTATTTCTGATACCCACCGCGAAATGCTTCCTACGCCCTTTCGCTCATGGAGCTTTTTCAATGATCCACTGCTTCCCATTATTATAGCGTGTACCATTTTACTTCTTGCGACATCAAGTATCTCATCGGCAGGGTCTCCTGTCCTAACAACGGATTCAGCATCAATCCCCATCTGATTCAACTCCCTCGATTTTTTTTTGATCATATGTTCTGCCCCAGTTGCCAAGGCATCTACATAACGCTTCCTTGTAGTTTCAAACTCTTTGAGATCCGTGACGTATTCTCTTATGCCACCAGGGCACAGACACGTAATATCTACAACGTATAAAAGAAATAGCTTAGATTTAGAATTTAGGGCAACCTCGACCGCTCTATCTAATGCCTTAGCCGAAAGTTCAGTTGAGTCAAAAGGGACTAATATACGAGAGTTATCCTGGAGCATGTCTAATAACTATACTATATCTAGATAGTTAAGTCTTTAGAGATTCGTGCACGTGGAACTGGAGGGATGTGCTTCATAATAGTTAGCACACACCTACCGCGGATATCTACCTTTAGGCTTAATCTTTCAATTCCAGTTTTATCCTACGCAGCAAGGTTAAATTGAAGGTATTATTACTGTATAGGCAGATAGAATAGGGAATGATGAAGCGGTGGCTGCATGATCTTAAAGAAAAGATGATTATCCATGCCAAAAAAATATCTGAACCCTATTGTTTCGTTTTGATTGAACCCCCACTATCTAATATCAATCGTAGATCAAAAGAAATATCTCCCTAGCTTGATCCAGCTATATTACATTCAATTCTATGAACAACATGTCAGTCCTACAGCAGTAACAATTGCACCCGCTGTAGGAAGAGATGGCGACGATAACCACAATAAAGCAAAGTTATGGCTAGACACGGCAAGACATCACTATTTTGGTTAGTCCAGTTTCCAAATACGAATACCCTCCCATTGAAACAGTCTTGAATCGATAGGATAAAATCGCTCCTTTGATTAGTCCACATTATTTACTGGGAAAAATAATCTTGTAGCAGATCTAGATTACATGCACGCAGTGTTAGAAGGTGGGGGCTCATCTGGTAGGACGTACCCCTAGCTATATTGCATTATGTTTTTAGTCTTCAGCCTCCTCCTCATCGTCGGCTTCATCCCTAATATCGCCTTCTTCTATAGTTACTTGGCTAACGCCACTAGTTGTGTTCAATGATAAATCTACAAATTCAGGTCTGGAAGCTGGAGAATTGTTGCCTGTCTTACATATTAGATCTAAATCCTTGACTGTGGCTACACATGCCTTGTATTCATCACCTGAGTTTACGGTGAGATTTGGGAATGTTGCCACGTATTCTATAAGATGACCTCCCCCTTCAGTGGCGTTTAACGGAATTACATATGGTCCCGAGGCGTCAAATAACTTTACCTTCGCTTGTTCATCTTTTGCAGTAACTATAGCAACTACGTCACCATCGGATTCATCTACACCAAATATTGTAGTTATGACTTTAAAGATATCATCCCCTTTACCTGTCTCTGCCTGCACTGAATTTGTTGAAAGAACTGAAACACAGGTTGATGCTAGAACTGCTCCTATAAGCGATAACACTATAATTCTGTATTTATATGAGTCCATATGTGGACAAGCATGCCCATGGCTAAATAAGTTATGCCCAAACAAAAGTTATCAGTTTGTTAATTATTTGAGCCTATTCCTCTGCATGTGAGAGAATGATCTTTTAGTAAACAATAAATTGGGAAGGGAAAGTAGGTAGGTGCAGTTTTTGCCAGCATTGTGCGCCATATTTACTACTATAACCTGGTTCTACAAAAATATATATGGATTCAGGCGGAGATATAACAATATTGAAGCGTACTGGGACTCGTGGCTCTAAATATAAGAGCGTTTCGCCTCCCAAACCTAATCCAATGTGGGGCAGAGAAGAGGAGACTGAAATATTCGCTCAGAATGTGAGACGATATAGACAAGGTAGATTGTCTGAGGATGATTTTCGGCGCTTTAGGCTACAGCACGGCGCCTATGGTTCCAGACTACAACTAAACTACAGTATGGTTAGAATCAAGGTCCCAGGTGGCGAAATTAATCCTGAACAGCTCGACAAAATTGCAAGGTTGTCAGAATCGTTCTCCATAGGCTCTGCTCATGTTTCTACTCGTCAGAACATTCAGTTACACTGGGTGCAACTAGAAGATGTGAGCGAAGTAATGAGAGGCCTTGTCGAAGTAGGTCTCACTACTCGAGAATCATGTGGTAATACCGTTAGAAACGTGATGTGTAGTCATTACGCAGGTGTATGCCCAAACGAAGTATTTGATGCTACACCATATTCCAAAGCAATTGCAAGATTCTTTATCAGAAATCCTATGTGTCAGAATCTCCCACGTAAGTTTAAGATCAATTTCGCATGCTGTAATGATCATGGATTGGTGAGAATTGCAGATATTGGATTAGTTCCGGTGATAAGAGACGGACGGAGAGGGTTTAAAATATATCTGGGTGGGGGGCTAGGAGCTGCCTCCTTTATAGGTCATTCTCTGGAGGACTTCACACCCGAGGAAAGAATACTCCCAACATGTATGGCGGCGGTTAGGTTGTTTGATAGACATGGCAACCGTGAAAATATGGCGAGAAACCGAATGCGATATTTAGTCCATGAAATGGGCTGGGAGAAATTCCAAAAAATGGTACTAAAGGAGCGATCAATAGTCGAAATGACTACTGCTGTCTCTACAGCCAAGCTCTTCAGTGTGAATGAAGGTCCGAGTCTTCCTGCTGAGACAAACTCTTCCTATTCCGTGACAAAATTGCCAGTTATTAACGATGGTATCACTCCAGAAAGTTCAAGGTTTGAAAGGTGGCTCAGTACCAATGTCGCACCTCAGAAGCAAGCAGGTTACTTTACTGCTTTTGTAACGCTAGAGGCAGGCGATATCACGGCTAATCAGTTACGAATGCTGGCTGGAGCGATCCGGGAGCTTTCGACTGAAGGCATTGCTAGAAATACACCACAGCAAAATTTCGCGATTCGATATATCAAGGGCGAGGATTTGAAGGAGTTCTATGACAGGCTCACGTCCGTTGGGCTAGGAAGTTCAGGAGCTTTAACTATTACATCCGCAGTTGGATGTTCTGGAACAACTTCATGTAACCTAGCTATAACTAACTCTCATAGACTAGCAAAAGAGGTACAAAGAAGATTCTTAGAGCTAGGATTCGACGCTGATGAGGAATTGAGGGATTCAACTATCAAGATTAGTGGTTGTCCTAATTCGTGCGGGCAGCATGAAATTGCAACCATAGGATTTTTTGGCGGTGCATCAAGAATTGGAAATACGATGGCTCCGACGTACACTATGCTATTTGGTGGTAGCGCAGGCGAACAGGGTGAGCTGGGCAAGGCAATTATGCGTGTGCCTGCGAAGAGAGTAATAGACACAATTAGGGAAATAATCAAAATATACAGGAAGGAAAAATACGACAGTCATACACTGAGTCAATGGATTAACAGAATCGTAAATGGAGAAGGGCGAGGGCAAGTCAGAAACATAGATGATATGAAACGTATTCTGTTAGAAGTTACGCAGTTAATGCCAACTGAAAGAGACCCTGAATCATACAAAGATTACGGTAATGATGTAAAGTTTACAGCTAAAACAGCTAGGGGAGAGTGTGCAGCTTAATTCATTCAGATGAAAAATGCGTCTACAAGTACAATAAAGAATAACAAACTGCCTATTGTATGCGATATCGACACCCTACGTTCTCTCATTCATAAGAAGGCGGCACGAGTAGTGGATGTTCGCAAGAAAGAAGAGTATCAAGATGGACACATTCCTACCGCAGTTTCGGTACCCCTGGCACAGCTGTTATCAAAGGATTCTCCTCAGGAAATCGTAGATATCCTGGAAAGTATTGGTGTTTCCGATAGTCTACCTGTAGTAGTGTACGATGATACCTTTGGTGCACTAGCAGCAAGAGTTGCATGGACGTTTCAATATGTCGGACACAAGAAAACTTCATTGCTTGAAGTAACCTTCAGTCGATGGCAAGATTTGGGTTTAGAGATCGAAAAACATATCGTTACTTATCCTAGAACTGTGCACCATCTAAACATCAATGAAGAAATTTACGCTGATGCATCATATGTAGAGGAGTCAAAGGATAGCACCAATAAGGTCCTATTAGATTCGAGAGAAAGATTAAATTTCTTAAGTGAACACATACCGGGAGCTAAAAACATACCCTATACGATGTTAGGTTCAAACGGTAGCATACTGCGAAAGCCAGATGAAATAAGGCGGTTTATAGAAAATAGGGGACTATCACCAGGGTCTGAATTTATAACATACTGTGGTAGTGTTGGAACACTGTCTGGTTTAACATATTATGCTTTGAAGTTGGCAGGAATAAGAGATGTAAAGTTGTATGCGAAATCATTCAAAGAATGGAAGAGTTTAGGAAAGCCTAAAGAAGAATTTAGAGACGCAAATTATTGGGACTTATCTGCTGAATAAGTTCTTCAGCTTAAGAGATTCAATTTGTTGTCCGAGTTATTCACAAACTTGTATTAATATGATATACCGCTTCTGGTTTGTAATGCCAAATCTAATTCCAGCGAGTAAATATTTTTCTTCCCCATACCGTATATGTTCGGATGGAGTGTAATGCTTATTAGATGTTCTTGAGAGCATAAGGAAATTAGAATTCCATATCCTTATCTAGCTATTGAATTAACTTTACTCATCTTGTAAATTTATTTTGTTTCAATTTGTTATTTATGATCAAGCTTATTCCATATCATTACTTGATTTATAGGTCCCCTGAGCAAAGACAAGCAGCAAAAAGAAGCACAATAAAAAGAGACATGTTTCGGTTACTAGGAGGATTCTATTGTGAAAGAACTTAACCCTGCTAATGTCGTATCATCGAAACCGCTGAACATATTGATAGCCGAAGATGAGCCAGACATCGCTGTGTTGTACAAGAAAGTACTAGAGAAAAGAAATCATAAAGCAACTATAACTACAAATGGTGAAGATTGTCTCAAGGCGTATCATGAGGTTTGTCAAAATATTAGACTTGGCCCAGAGCGGCAATTAACTTCTCAGGGCGGACCAATTTACCTATCAAATAATGCGCCATATGATGTCGTTATTCTTGATTGCAAAATGCCGAATATTAACGGCATAGAAGTAGCTAAAGAAATACTAGCAGTTAACCCCCACCAGAGAATAATATTTGCTTCTGCTTATACCAAGGATACAGTGATTGATTCAATCAAAAATTTGAAGCAGTCTAAGATAGAGTCAGTACAAAAACCATTTGAAATTAAAAAACTAATAGATCTGATTGAAGACAAAATGGTATACCAGGAGTTGGAAAGATTAGATGTTGATATTGATATAATCAAGGCAGCCAGTCCTACCCATGAACAGATCTCAGATTTATTGGAGAGATTACAAAATGTGCGTGGATACAATTCCGATAGGTTATAGAAGTTGGAGCTATCTCATTAACGGCTCAAATGTTTTGTTCAATATTGTGTTCTACCTAATCTAGTGTGACGATCCATATTATACGAGGAGGGGTACGTGGTGAATTTCTTTCAGAGATTGAGGGGAGGACGCTCCGATATGAAGGAGGCAACTGACTCTGATGCTATTAGTACACTTTCATCGGCTTATATTGCCTTAAAAAGCAAACTCAATATGAAGAGTACCGGGAGGTCTGGGGTTTGTATAAAGAAAGTAGATCACGAACGGTTTAATGAAATGAAAGAAGAAATCGTAAGATCGCTTGAAGCTAGCAAGGTAGTCTTTGATCTTACTTATCACATGGTCGAAGATCCTTATAACTACCTATGGATTGTAACAGTAAGTAAAGTACTTGAAGATACTGTAGCTGCGATTATGTCGATTAGTGATACGGTAGAACAATATAGTTTTTCAGATAGATTACTTGCGTCTGTCTTCGAATTCAATAAAGGTAACCTGTCAGCGTACCTAATATACAACTATAAACTAGATACATTTTACCCTTTCGTACCTATAGGCCAGCACCAAAGGAGGAGGGCTCACAGCGAGGAGTTAAAAATCATGGCTACGGTAGTGAATGAGATACCGTTTGAGAAAAAGATGTCGAATTGGTATCCGATTTGGAACATTCCTATTTAGACTTCAAATTGACTTGTATGTCCATCACTATGTGTAAATTCTGTTCTGCTATCATAATGTGGATACGAGTCAGAAATGCCATAGAACTGGGAGGGTCAGATT
>CAYTQD010000017.1:1803-25231 GCA_964439995.1 uncultured Nitrososphaeraceae archaeon | reverse complement strand
GCTACAAGTGTTATTAAGAATACAGAAATAGAAATCATTACTATTGTTCCACTTGGTGCGGAATTGAGTATGTATGATATTATAATTCCAGCCACAACAGAAATCATTGATATTAAGACTGAGATTAGTGCTGTTCGTCTAAATCCCAAACCAAACATCATGGCTGTAATAGTAGGAATGACTATTAGTGAAGAGATGAGTAAAATTCCTACCAATCTCATGGAGGCAATAACAGTTAAACTAGCAAGAGCTATGAAAATGTAATTGAGTCTTAGAACATGTAACCCGCTAACCTTTGCCTGTTGTTGATCAAATGTGATATATAAAAATTTCTTATACAGGATCGACATCGAAACCAAAACTGTTGCCACCACGACTAAAATTAACAAAGTATCTTCTAGACTTACTAACAAAATGTTGCCAAATAGGAAACCAAATAGATCGACAGTAAAGCCCTGGGTCAAGCTTAAGAGAAGAATTCCTAATGCAAGACCAGAAGACAACATAATCGCCACTGCAGAGTCAGATGGTATATTTGCTGAGTGTTGCAGCTTGGTAATGCCTAGAGCAGCTAAGATTGAAGCAACAAAGGCGGTCCAAAGTGGATAGATATTAGTGTACATGCCTATTGCAATCCCTCCGAAAGCCATATGTGCAAGAGAGTCACCAAACAATGACTGTCTTCTAAGTACAAGAAACAATCCGATAACTGAACATACGACAGAAATTGCAATTCCAGCTATCAACGCGCGTTGCATGAAACCAAATTCCAAAATTTCCCAAGATATCATTGCTTAGTTCAAACCGACTGTCAGAATATGCCTTCCGTATTTGTCATCTGTTAAATTCAATTTTCCTGTTACCATCTAAGGCCATCATTTGGTACGTCTTTCTCAAGTTGATCTCTGCTACATTGGTATTAGCCTAACATTATCCATTTTCTTATTCGATTGAAAATCTCTTGTCATATCTCTAATTTCTTCGGCCTCACCACAGAGAAGAAAAATCTCGAGGCACCTATTTCTATCAATCTTGCTGTGTAAATGCGTGTTTATCAATCTATCATAGGAGTGTCTAGTATTGCTTATTTCATCATCTGATTTTTCATCGTGGATTACCAATAGCAACGAGTGAATCAACCCAGTCAAATCATTGCGCTGCTTCTCTTCAGACAGCATATTCCGTATACCCGCTCTTACAATTTCTGATCTTCCACTAAATCCAAGCATTTTCTGTAGTTTTTCCATTTCATTCAGTATATCATTATTCAATGACACACTCACGATGGGCATGAGATAGGTAATATTAATAACTAGTTTATATAATTTTACATAATCTTTATTAATTAACTCACGGTTTTTTATTATTGTCTAGCCTAATAATACGTCGATTCAAGACCCACTAGATTTTTTTGTCTCTCTCACGAATTCATCATAAATCGTTCTAACCCTATCTGCTGCAAGGCCAGAGCCCTCCTCAATCCCGGTTTGAGTGACTTTTATTTTATCCATCACTATAATAGCTCCCACATCTTCCCTTAGCTTAACTAAACCGGGAAATACCCTAGAAAGTCTGTCAGAGAGCGATTTATAATCAAATGGTTTTTCCATTAGTTTTATCTCCTTAACATATGAACCATTAAGGATTAATTTGAGGATTCCGTGGCCCTCTACGTTATCCAACACCACATCTAGCTTTTCATCAATACCGGTCAAAGTTCCATTGTATGTCTTTTGATCTGAGGTTTCTATCAGGACCTTCTTGCCCAAGAACTGAATTGTCTCTTCCCCAAATTTTCTCAAAATTACTGCAGTCATATGTTTTCATATGGATATAGCTTTGGTAATATATGTATAGATTGCCGATAGTAGCTCACATGTCGACAGTCAATGAAGATATTTGATAGGAACTCTGCAAAAAGGGTTGTAGAGATTATGAGAGTCGTAGAATCTTTAATATTCAAGAAACCTCTTTACATCATTGTTTCTATCTAAAAGGGATAGCCAATCTATAGTTCCAAACTTCAGCCTTGATTTTTCTTGTAATAACGACACAATCTTGGCTGAAACCTGAAAAGGCGTTTTTTCTGTAGTGTCCAATTCACCAATCTTGTCTTTTCCAAACGACTCCAATGAGTCAAAAAATGTGATTCCAAGAATCTCAGAGGCTATATTTTCTCTTGCTTTTCCATGACTGTAATGCCTTTTCTGAAAGACTGAAATCAATTCATATGGAGAGCGTCGCAAAACTATAGCCATACTAATTCTGTACGCACTTATCACGTAGGGTGCCAGATGGCCTACAAAGATGAGGTCCATTATGTTTGTTTTAGCTTCACTGTTAATTAAGCGTCGGACTTTCTTTAAATCAATTGTTCTGCCGTATCCATCATCATTTTCCAAAATTGCATTGTTAGCTATAGCCAGTTTGTTTATGTCTATGATCCTTGATCCTCGATATCTTTTGGCAACAAGTCTTGCGATTGTGTGCTTCCCAACACCAGGAGTTCCGGTAATAACCAACCGAAACCTATTTCTCACACAACTACCTCTTTCAAATTTTTACTCATTATCAGCACCAGAAAAAAATTTGACCTTATTTCCAAACTTGATTACATATGGTGCCATGAATGTAGTGACGATTGTAACAACACCTAGGATTGGAAGCACTGAAGATGAAATAACGCCTATGTCTTGACCACCTTTTGCTATTATTAACGACATTTCTCCTCTGGCAGCTGAAAGACCAAGACCAGTCCTCAAGGATGTACTGTAATCATACCTTCTGAGCTGAAGAATGCCAGTTACTATTAGCAGCTTCGAAGCAAAGGATGATAAAATAAGCACCATCGCAGGAACAATGAATAGAGGTATTAATGAGATATTCATAAGTGCTCCTATTGATATAAAAAACAGTGCCGAAAATACGTCTCTCAGTGGTATCGTAATAACCTTCGCTATAGCAGCTGATTTGGACTCGGCTACTAGGACTCCCGCCAAAAAAGCTCCTATTACAACCGATAGTCCCAACGCCCTAGCAGCAAATGATAATCCGAATGCTAAGCCGAGAATTACTATAAGGAGAAGGGCGTAGTCATTGGTTTTGCCCACTTTGTCCAGCGCGTTAGGTATAAACTTGGATCCGAGAACTAATATGCTTCCTATAAATGCTAGGACAACTCCTATTGAGAGCGTGATCTGTACAATAGACACTTGACCTGCGGCAGCAACCGCGGTCGACTGCAGTATAGCAAGAGCGCTTACAGCAATGATGTCTTCAATAATCAAAACTCCTAGGATTAATACAGATGAACGATCTCTCAGTATGTTAAGCTCTTCTAATATTCTTATTGTGACTACCGTACTTGTAATAGACATTGCCAAGGCTATGAATACAGAATCAAAAAATGAAAACCCCAACGCTTGGGCTATAAAGAATACAATAGATAATGTCCCAAGCGATTCAGGTATCGCAACTATTAGAGATGTCTTACTAACAGACCTAAGCTTGGCCAACGGAAATTCTGTCCCTATGACAAAAAGAAGCATAATTATTCCTAACTCTGCAAATACATTTACCGTTTCTACACTCTGTATTAAATTAAATGGTGGAGTAAACGGACCGATTACCATTCCTGCCAGTAAGTATCCTATAACCATGGGTTGTTTTAATTTGTAGGTAATGATCAACATTATGGCCGCAATTATCATAATTACAGCAAAATCTTGTACTATGAAATTTGATGGAGGAAGAGCTGACGATACACCAGTGTTCGGAAAAAACTGCGGAAAGGTAGATGAATCGGATGCCACTATAGGCATGTGATTCATCAACTTAGATTAATCTTTTTCATATAATAAAAACCATCATTTTCATGAGTGACGTAAACGTAAAAACTACAATTCTACAGACCCAAGAAATTCAGTTCACACAGTAAAGCCTAAGCTAGTGTTCGAGACATAAAAAGGGTAAAAAGAAGGGATGGAATAGTCGAATTGTTGGTAGTGCTAGCCTTCTTCCCAGCCTTTTGAGAAGACACCGTTCTTGTGTAGAGGAACCGGCTGTCCTGCAGTGTACTCCATTGGTCTCATCCAAAAGATCGCATGCGTGGGGCATACACCTATGCATGCACCGTCAGAGATGCATCTTTCGGGGTAAAAGACAAATGCTTTGCCTCTCTTCCAACCTTCCACTGGCTTAACCCTTAGTACATCTGGACCAAGAGCAGTACAAATCTCTACACATAGAGCACAACCTATACATCGCTGTTCATCAACGTCTGGAATTATAGCAATTGGCATCTAATAATTCACTACAAGGGCATACTTGTGAAACTATTTAAACCCTATGCCAGTTACAAAACACCGTTATATTAGGTTCACAAGCATCAAGTTTATAATCCAGGCATCTAATCTGTAGGGTCTATAAATAAAGAGTAAGATAAAAGTTGGGTTTATTTGTTCATTCTTAGTACGTCTACTTGGCCGCTGTGTAGCCAGTCTTTTAGCTCCTCATGACTTGGTTTAGAATCGTGCTTCCCGGCTAAATGCAGATGCAAGAGAACATAGTTAACTTGATTTAACAACGGCTTGTTCGACTCATCGCCTTTGCGAGCTTTTTGTTTTAAGTCAGCTGGAACAGTGTTCCACCACTCCTCGAATTTCCTAACCATGCTACCAAGCTACTTGGCAAAGGTTAATAAGCCTTTTGATTTCTGTGAGACTCCGTTAACTACCTGTGGGTTTGTGATGTGTAGAGTTAACGTACTAAGAAACTAATAGGTCTATATCTGCTTTGGATTATGCCGTTCGAACTTAACGATCTGCACGCCGCCTACCTTCAATACAGAAAATTTGTCCCTCATGACCGTAACCCTTATCATGAGCGCTATATATTTCCATTCTTTGCAGGGTCGTATTTTGCATACCGTAAGGTTGACGTTGTCAGGCTGATCAATATCTCAAAATCAATCTCTAGTATTCCTACTTACGTAGATGTAGGATGTGGGTATGGTGATTTTCTTGAGAAGATTAGAGAATATCTTCCAAATGCAATCGGCATTGAAAAGGAAGGAAATATTTTTTACGCGTTCGGGAGACCTAGGCCACGTTACATATATACAACTGCAATAGAGTGGCTAGAAAATGAGCCCATTGATCTAGCATTTGTAGGCTGGATGGAGCCAGGAGTAGATATTCGGAAACACGTAGCTAGACTAGCCAAATGTGTGGTTACAACATTTGATGAGGGAGGCCAATGTGGGATTAACGGCGGATGCGAGTATGAGGAATACGGATATAAGAGAATTGCCTGGTGGATAACACCCTCTTGGATAGATGTGAATACGGAGCTTATGAACAGATATTATACGCCGTCCTCAATAATGTCAGAACGAAACAAGCACGATCTTGCTCAATTGCGTGCTGCTCATAACTTTTGGTACGTCTATGCGCAACCAAGAATAGCCGACGTAGTTGCTGCTGGCCTAAAGTCGTGTACTACAAGAGAAAACGAACTTTATTCAGATAGACGATTTGAATTTGAATCTGTCCTTGATGAGTGTGGCTTCCATTATATGGAAGAGCTGCCATCAATATCAAGGAAGGGTAGGCGGTTGTGGGAAGTGATATTTGACTAATCAGTTGATTCTCAGTGATACCATAATTGAGTCATTACGGTTATCAAGAAAACATCCAATTACACATTTCCAGGACCGAAAAACAATAGTTAATTTATGGTACTTAATCATCTGAAATGCCATTTGAAACTGACGATATTCAAAATGCTATGACTGCACTCAATACCTTTAGACGGCATGCTATTTCCCATTACCATGAGCGTTATAGTTTTCCATTCCTATGCGGAAGTTATTTTGTATATCGGAAGATAGATGTTATCCGTATAGCTTTGATTGCAAAAGCCATTTCAAGTAATCCAAGATATTTGGACGTAGGATGTGGGTATGGTGATTTTCTTGAGAAAATAAGAGAATATCTTCCAAATGCTAAAGGGATTGAGAAAAATGGTGAAATTTTTTATGCATGTAATAGGCCAAAGCCAGACTTTATTGAAATTTCGGACGCTGATTGGGACATCGACGAGATATATGATGTTATCTTTGTAGGCTGGATGGACCCTACAGTGGATTTTAGAGACAAAGTAGCTTCCAAAACGGAGGCGATTATTACTACCATTGACCAAGGTCTTAGTCTGGGGGCAGAGTATGAGGGTCATGGTTTTAGTAGAATTGCAACATGGAGAACGCCATCATGGGATGATGTGAACACGGAGCTTATGAATAAATATTATACCAAGATTTCTAATGAAACTCGCCAGAATTTGTCCAAATTACGTTCCGCTCATAATCTATGGTACGTATACGGTAAGCCTTCTAAATCTGACATTATCAGGTCTGCACTCCTTGAATGCATTAGGCTGGAAGACCGTAATTTTTTTAACGAACATTATGAATTTGAAAGTGTCCTGGATGAATGTGGATTTGGATATTATGAAGAAATAAATGGACCCAGTTCTGAGATAGAATCAAATGGAAGGCTATGGGAAATTAGATTAATACATACATGATATTACAAAGATTTTAAATAATCCAATATAATAAATCTGAGAATAAAGTTGAAACTTACTGTTCTTGGCGCGGCTAAAGAAGTTGGCCGTTCAGCGTTCCTTGTAAATGCAGATCACACCAATATTCTAATGGATTATGGCGTCCTGCTCAAAAGAGAACCAATTTTTCCCATGCATGTTAAACCAAAAGATATTGAAGCTGTTGTAATTACTCACGCCCACCTAGACCATTCAGGATTTGTACCTTCTTTATTTTTGTCCCAAACTGCAGAAGTACAGCCGTTAGGCACTCTTCCAACCTTTGAGTTGTCACAATTGCTCATCGAAGACATGATAAAGATATCTGGATTTTATTTACCATTTGAGTATCTTGACCTAATGACAATGATGAAACGTTCTAGAAGCTTGCAGTACAGGGAGACGTATAAAATAAATGACGTAAACATATCACTACATGAGTCTGGCCACGTTCTAGGCGGTTCAACAGTGCTTGTGGAATGTGATAAGAAGCGACTTTTCTATACAGGCGACATAAATACAAGAGGTTCAAAGCTTCTTAGACCAGCTGATCTGAACCTCGACTCAATAGATCTGTTGATTATAGAGAGTACATATTCTCGAACTGAACAAATGCCCCGTGAGCAAGCTGAAACTGAGTTGCTTGCATTTGCTTATGAAGTAATAGAACGCAAGGGAACGCTATTTATTCCTGCGTTTTCTGTGGAAAGGGCGCAAGAAATTGCCTGTGTTCTAAAGACCTACAACTTTCCTCACAAGGTAGTCATGGATGGAATGGCTCTTAAGGCAAATGAGATTATGATGAGACATCAGACATTTCTAAGGGAACCTGAGGTTTTTAAGAAAGCAATAACAGAGGCAGAATGGATTAACGGATGGAGTAGGAGAAAGAAAATTGTAAATGAACCGTGTGTAATAATTTCGCCTGCTGGAATGTTAGTCGGAGGTACAGCGGTATTTTACCTTCAAGAAATTGCAAAAGACAGTAAGAATGGTGTAGCACTGGTGTCATATCAGGGGGAGGGTACTCCTGGCAGGACCTTACTTGAGAAAAGGGTTACGATATTTGATGGGAGGGTAAGAAAATGCCTGGCAGAAGTGAAACGTTTCGAGTTTTCAGGACATAATAGTAGGAGTGAGTTGTTTGAGATCCTTGACAGAGTAAAAGGTAACCCTAAGGTACTAACTGTTCATGGCGATGGAGCGTCCTGCACTATGTTTGCAGAAGAAATCAGGCAGAAGTATGGATATGATGCAAAAGCTCCTGACGTAGGTGAAGTTACAGAGCTATAGCTTTTCTTGAAAGTGACAACTAGATCTGATTATTACAAAAGGTGCCACACGAGAAACGTTTTGTCCTCTAATTATGCAGTAATTCATCGCTGTGAATAAGCAAAACAATTCAGGATTTAAACACATCCCAACAAAATTAAAGGGAAAGACTGAATAATTCCTTTAACGCTTTCTTTTGTAAATCATCCATAGTGAAGCCTTTGTCAGAACCCATTTCGTATAACCCTACAGTAAATGGATATTCCAACTTGGATCCCGAAATTAGTATTAATAGCGGTCAGACGTTTCTATGGGAAAAACACGGTAGTTCATGGTACGGCATATACGGAGAACATGTACTAAAGCTAGTTGACACTCGACTTGCTACTGTGGAGAAGAAAAATGAATATAATACCTGTGATAAAAAGAGTGAAATGCAATTCTTCTCTTTTCCAGAGTTTCCCTTTTGGGAGAGGTGGGTTTTTAGGCTGGACGATGACATGGGTAGCATTTTTTCTAGCTTTTCTAGTGATACACGAGTATTAGAATCAATAAGTAAATATCCAGGACTCCGCCTTATGCGCCAAGAACCATATCAATGCATGGTTTCATTCGCATGTGCAAGTAATACTAATATTTCCATGATCCGTAGAATGCTCAAGAATCTTTGTAGAAAATTCGGAAGTGAAGTGATTATCGATGACAAGAAGTTTTTTACATTTCCATCTCCTGAACGTCTAAACAGGGCTTCTGATGACGAACTGCGTCACTGCGGTTTAGGGTATAGGACTAAAGCAGTTAAGGCAGTAGCCGAATGTATTGTTAATGAGAGTCTCAATATACGTTCAATGTTACGGTTATCCTATCATGAAGCAAAAAATGAGCTATTGACGATATATGGAATAGGGAATAAAGTTGCTGACTGTATACTGTTGTTCTCTTTAGATAAACTTGAATCTTTTCCCATTGATATTTGGATAGCCAGAACATTGTACCGAAATTACGGTTGGCTTTTCAATAAAAGTAAAAAATTCAGTCATAATAACAGAAAAGTATCTGGACAGAAGATAACAGCCCATGAATACGAGATCCTGTCGATATTTGCTAGAAATCACTTTGGTAAGTATTGTGGATATGCTCAGCAGTACCTCTATTATGACGCACGTAATAAAGCAGGAAAAAGGTGGTAGGATCATGTACCTTTGGACTGATCAAAATGCCTTCAGAATTTCCAATCATTAGATCGAAGTGAGGCAGTAGCATATATGTGGGGAGCAAATCATGATGCTCGTCGCCTTGAAAGAATCCTTTGATCCAAAATTATTTTCCAACTACCTAATCCAACTAATAATAACCCGAGGATTATGGTAGAGCCTACAGTTTGTCCCATACTTCCTATATCTTCGGAAGAAATATCAGAGTCAAGAACAGTTACAATTATTCCTACAACTATTAGGCCTCCATTGATAAATAGCAATATAGATGTGGTCTTTGAAGGCACCGTCCTGCTAAATATGAAAGCAATAATTGACAATACTACGGCACCTCCTCCAAAAACTATTCCTCTGACCTGTTCTTCAAATGGTAAAAAACCTTGTCCTCTTAATACCTCCGGTGAAGCAATTGAGGCTACAAGGACGTCTATTCCATAAATTATCAGTAGGATTAACGAGATACCTAGTAGGACTATAGAGGTTGTAGCATCATGCATGGCAAAAGATCCTTCTCAATAAATATGCACTATAATATATTATATTTGATCTGACAGTAAGTGAGATTCGCTGACTACAAGTTGCACAAAAAGTCAATATAGCTCCCCGTTAGCATTTGGCATTAATGCCAAGTGGCATTTTATAGTCTTAATTTATAACGAACAATTTCAATTTACTGAGTCACTGTTTGGAGGTAAGATAACTGCATACAGAATCGAAGAAAAACGTTACAAGCTACAAGCCTACCTACCATTGAATGTGTTGAAGGTATCTACGCGAATTTAATGCTTAATGCTTAATCTATATATTGTGATAATATGACTTATCATAGTTAGTCGACAAAGTGACTGTAGAAACTACGCCAGAATTAGCCAGCAAAGTATATCAAAAGTTAGAAGACAATGTATCGAGATTTAGAAGAGTTGTAAAGAAACCCCTAACTCTAAGTGAGAAAATTATTGTAGGACACTTATATGAGATACACAATATTGACGAGCACGGACCTCGATCGGGAAAGGACTACGTGTTACTAACCCCAGATAGAGTTGCATTGCAGGATGTCACGGGGCAGATGACTATTCTTGAGTTTATGCAATCGGGTCAGGGAAGAACAAAACTTCCGACTACTGTTCATTGTGATCATTTAATTCAGGCCAGAGTGGGAAGCGATTCAGACACAAAGGCTTCACTCTATGAAAACAATGAAATCTATCAATTTCTGGAATCAGCTTGCAAGAAATATGGAATAGGATTCTGGAAACCCGGTGCAGGAATTATTCACCAAGTTGTCCTTGAAAATTACGCTCTTCCTGGTGGACTCATGATCGGAACTGATTCCCACACTCCCAACGCGGGCGGAATTGGCATGATTGCAATAGGTGTAGGTGGACTAGATGCGGCCGAAGTAATGTCTGGTTTGCCTTGGGAATTGTTGTACCCCAAGCGCATAGGTGTTTATCTCACAGGAGAGCTGAACGGATGGGCTTCCCCTAAAGATATAATATTGTATCTTTCATCGACACTTAAGGTTTCGGGTGGAACTAACGCAATAATAGAATATTTTGGTCCAGGTACAAAAGCCATAAGTTGTACAGGGAAGGCAACTATCACGAATATGGGTGCTGAACTAGGAGCCACGTGCTCAGTTTTTCCCTACGACGGCAGGATAGAATTATACCTTAGATCTACAAGACGTGGAGCAATAGCAGATCTTGCTAACAGGCATTTTGATCTGTTAACGCAGGATCCCGAAATAGAATCGGAAATTCTAAGAAATAAAAATAACCTAACAAAGTATTTTGACCATCTGATCGAAATAGACCTCTGTAAGCTTGAACCTTATATAGTTGGTCCGCATACTCCGGACCTCGGAAGGCCAATTTCGAATATGGCTAGTGAAGTAAGAGAACACAGTAATTATGTTGACAAGATATCAGTAGCGCTTATCGGTAGCTGTACAAACTCTTCATATGAAGATATGTCAAGAGCGGCATACATTGCTGAACAAGCAAAAGCAAAGGGAGCTAAAGCAAGGGTCCCATTGCAAGTTACCCCAGGTTCAGAATTGATTAGAGCCACAATCGAGAGAGATGGGCAGATGCAGTTACTCAAAGACATAGGTGCAAACATACTTGCAAATGCATGCGGGCCTTGCATAGGCCAGTGGAGTAGACCCGAGCTGAAGATAGGGGAAAAGAATACCATAGTCACATCATACAATAGAAATTTTCCGGCACGAAATGACGGTAGACGTGAGACAATGAATTTTATCGCAAGTCCTGAGATAGTAGTAGCACTTGCCCTTGGGGGAAGGCTCTCCTTTAACCCACTAAGTGATGAATTAACTGCAGGTGATGGGAAACCATTCAAACTTAGTCCCCCAAAGATCTCAGATGAAGTTCCCCAAGGAGGATTCAACGATGTAAATCAGATATATGCACAACCCGCAGAAGATCCAGCTTATGTAGAGGTTATTATCAAGGAAAATAGTGAAAGATTACAGCGGCTTCAACCATTCGCACAGTGGGATAGACAAGATTTCAAGAAACTTCCAATTCTGGCTAAGGTAAAAGGGAAGTGTACCACAGACCATATCTCACCTGCTGGAATGTGGCTAATGTATAGAGGACACCTTGATAAAATAAGTGACAATCTACTCCTCGGCGCTAACAATGCATTTCATGAACATGATGTTGGGAGAGGTAAAAATGTCACCAATGGAGAAATGGAGTCTTTTTCTCATATTGCAAGAGACTATAAGAATCAAGGCATAAGGTGGATCGTAATAGGTGATAGTAACTACGGAGAAGGTAGTAGCAGAGAACATGCTGCAATGACCCCCCGGTATCTAGGATGTGCTACAATCATATCCCGTAGCTTCGCAAGGATACACGAAACAAATCTCAAGAAACAAGGAATACTAGCTCTTACCTTTAAAGACTTGGCAGACTACGACAAAATAATGGAGGATGATCTAATCAGCATAGTTGGACTCAAGGAGCTCGGGCCTGGAAAAACCGTAACGTGTATCTTACACCATAACAACGGAACGGACGAAGCGTTATCTTTACAACACTCGTACAGCGAATCACAGTTAGAATGGTTTAGAAGTGGATCAGCTCTTAATCTTTTACGATACGCAACTACAGAGTGATCTACTATTATATGGATCTGTAAAATAAAATTAATAATGTAACAAGTGCATCGTAAGGCAATCGTCGTCTGATATCTTACCGAAGTCGATTGTCCATGCAACAGAGGAACTATAGTGCATGTGCTACTCAAAGAAAATAGCTTTGTTTTAGTGTTAGGCGTATAACATTTTTACCATCATACTTAATACGTTACCTATTCCAGAACGTGTGAAAAATGAAGACCACGTTCAGAGAAGACCTTGAATTGGAAGATCATGAACATAACTTCGAATTAGCAGATATATCGATCAAGTTTAAGGACAATCAACAGAATGATTATTTTATCTGGGCAGTTTGTACCAACTGCCACGAATTTAAACAGAATGTGTCAAGTGAAGAGGTAGAATCTTGGTATGATGAGAGTTAACTTAACTTTATAGGAGTAGCGTAATGCAATAGCACAACCATTTATGTGTTATAGCTCTTGCCCGCATTGTTAGCTAGGACTTAAGGGAACTTAACCCAAAAGCACGAACTCTTGGGTTAAATCCTACTGAGAAGACATTACTCGAGTTAAGGTGTTGAGCCTGAGATTGTAATAACTATTAGGCCGCCATCTGATAGTTAGATAACCTTTTCAGAGGAACCGACTGGGGCAATATATTGCCCAGAGACTGGAAAATCTCTGCAGCCCTTGGTTGTCGTCTTCGTAGCTCTTCTTATGATGGCTTACTTTATGGCTCCAAAATAACCCAACAGAAGATAGCTGACAATAATTCTTACGTTTTCGCTCTGTCTATCTTGAAAACTAGCGTGCATGTAGATACAAACACCACAATAATTAATTATTACCACTTATAATATCAAGAATAATGTCGGAAGAAGAAAATATAGATGAATATTTATCGAGCAGAGAACGGGAACACAGAGAAGATATACCCGAAATGGAGGCTGAGTCTGAATCCTCAGTAGCTGGGGGCGTATATAAGGCAGTTGTGGAAGGTGAAGAGACAGGCGAACCATCTACCTCCGCGATTGAGCAGCCACAACCGCGACAACAACCCAAGCCCCAGGGCAAGAGGGCCTCTATAAGAAAGATCCAAAAGTCCATAGCTGACATCTCGAAGCAATTGGAAAAGCAAACAGCCCAAATCAACAAGTTAACACCAGTAATCCAAACCCTACAGAAGCAAACGAAATCGGCACAGAGACAATCCGAACTAACTAATCAAATTCGATCTCAGGTAAACCAAATTTTGAGGCAGGTAACTCAGGTGCAGAAAACAGTGCAAAAGAAGCCTAAAGCTGCACCAGCACGAAAACCTGCCAAGAAGAAGACAGCCAAGAAGAAGAAGAAGTAGGATTCAATAACCCTCCTTTTCTTGTACCAAAGCTTATGTTCAAGTGACGAATTCTAGGAATCAGATCTGAAACATATTTCTTCAATGTCAGTAATGGATAAAACTGTGCCCTGATATACCGCTCGCGCTAGATGAGACTGGGATATAACTCTCGGAACTTTTCCCCCCTTGTAAACCAGATCGCGTCACATAATGTCTTTTACAGACGTCTGTAAATGAGAAACTGAACCCTATCTAAAAGGCATCTTAAGTCCATCTTAGGCTTATTTTTTTTCTATTTGTATTATATCTGAAGCATCAACGATTTTGTCGATATACTGCCCATTTTTTGTGTCTTCGACTATCTTGAATCTTCCTCTACTCATATGGGATATTTTGACTCTGAGAATGGCTCCATCTAGTGATACTATACCCCAATCTGTGTTCTTGTCTTCTTTCATTCTTAACTACAGGCTCCTAAGCGTCAGTGTCCTTTCCTAAGATAGCCTGGATTCTAGTAAGTGTTTTAATCCAAACTAATCTATTCAGTCTTTCTCCCTTTCTCTCTTATTTATTACCTTGTATTAGGTGAATTGACCCTAAGGAATACACCCTCATAGAGACTACTTTGCAAACGACATTATTGCATTTCCAGTGAGAGTGGTGGATCAGTTGAAAAGTCTGACGAGTAGAACGGGGGCTTAAAAGAACATTATCTAAATTTTGTATTGTACATGCCTCAGCTTAAAATTAGTTATGCGTATGACATTGAGGTTGCAAGCTTCAAATTACATTGTCATCACCACCTTTGATACGTCAGGATTCAACTTCACTTAATGAAGAAGGGAATTATCCCATCTTTACTTTCTTCTTTTGACGATAACCCCCGAGAAGTCTATCGCTATCCTCATAGGCTCTACAAGTAGAGCATAGTCCTTCTAACTTATAGGTAGGATTATAAGGCAATCCTACGCCGCATTTCGGACATTGCCATTTTGCATTGGCTTCCATGTTATCCATATCTTTCGTCTCATTTTGTGAATTAAAATTTTTTCTCTGTCTTGGTTAAGGGGTATAGTATGTCTATGATTTTATTGTGGCCATCCTATACTTTATAGAAACTTGAATAACGCCTAGCCTATCGGTGCTGCAGTCTCATATTATGTTTGAGTGGACCTAGGACTACGTGCTGTACTTATCTGCTAGCTTACTATAAGCAGAAGTTAGATAGGTATAATGATGGGCTGAGTTTAGTTTTAGTTATGGGAATCAACTTCGTCTATCTTCTATGAGCCAAGGCGAATTATCATATGCCCCTTCTACCGGAATGTTACGAATTGAAATATCCTGACACCGATGATTCTGTTGGTTGCCGCAGTATCAGCCTACTCCTGCAGGAGGCTGTGGATGACCTGATTCGCTATGTTCGAATCTTTCGTGAGAACTTAATGTTTCAGCACTATCAAACGATTTGTCACAAATACTACATCGATATTGTTTAGTTTTATTCCTAGTTGTAGATGCGGACGTAGCACCCATTGGCATTTTATTACTAATAACATATCATAAGTTGCTAATATTTACTAGTCAAAAATAGTTCTGGCAGATAGTTCTAAAACCATAAGCCTAGTCCAAAAACTAGAACCCTTTATCATCTGTGATATTATTATGCAAAGCTCTAAAATATAATTAATCTTAGGATATACATCTCTTATCTTAAGTCAGGATCAGACCAGTAGCAAAACGCTGGCGCAATAATCTCGGCACTACTGTTGTATTCTTTGGTTTCAAAATTGCAGACAACCAGCAACTAATACTAAATTATACCTTTGCGAAGCAGGATAACTATTACTGCAACAGCAGCAGGTATGCCTCCAATAATTGCGTAAGTTATGTACACAAGAGTAAGAGGAGAGATTAACCTGTAGAATGATGACGATTCATCACTAATAATGCCAACTTCTTGGATAGATTCTTTCGATTCCTGTGGATTGTCATATACCAAGGTGTTAAACTGCGTATAGGAAGGTGTATCTCCAACGTTTTCAATTCTAACTGTTATAGGTCCAGGTTCTGAGAATGTGGCCTCTTGAATATCTGTCCCTGCCTCTGATAAACCGTCAGATGTTCTATCTATTTCAGTGCCATTTCTTGAGATAATAAAATCGTACGGTAAAAGGTGTAGTCTTGCGTTAGTATGAGGATCAAAAAAATCTATAATGAAACTAACTGGCTTTCCCGTAACTATTCCGACAGGGTCCCAAGATAGATCTATATCATATTTTTGATCATTCGTTAACGTGTGTACAGGAAATCTGTCTAATTTACTACCAGAAGAGTCAACTGGGTAGCTAGGCACTTCTATTACTGCTCTTTTTTCATTTGCTATAACCATACCTTCCATCCAAGGATGAATAGTGCAGAAGTAGCTGTATCTTCCAGATTTTGTGAAGTTGTATGACCACGACTCAGCAGATTCGATCAGGCCACTGTCAAATATTCCTGTTGCCTTTCCTTGTTTATTTGTAACGAGACTTTCTATTCCAGCCCCTTGACCACTTGTAACTGTATGAGCCGCAGTATCTAGATTTGTCCAATTAACAACTTCTCCTTCAGTGACTGTAACTTGTGTTGGTTTATACCATTGCCTTGGTTCCAAATTGGTTATATCGACTTCAGGATTGGCTACACCTCTTGGTATTATAACAGAAGTAAAAGATTCAGTATTGTTATTAATATTACTTGTTGCCTCCACTTTCTTATAATCAAATATGTCATTACCATGAGGATGATAGGAGTCTTGAGAATACCCTAAAAATAATATAATACATATACTAAATATTGATAACGTACCAGTGAGCCATGTCATAATATATGAATCCTCAGCTGACTATATTTTTATTAGGATTGCAAAGCATGATAGTGCACTCCTCGGCTGGCGACTGACGTAAACATATTATTCTCAATACATAGAAATCGTAACCAGCTTAAGTCAATATAAATACTCTTATACATTCCTAAGTTTAATGGAATTAGAATGAATTTGATGAATACTGCAGGCTATATTATTCTCTAGCTCCTGTCGCTGATTTGATTTAGCAACATAATTAGCTTACTACTAAACCTTACAGGAAACTTCTCAGGAACAGAATCCAATCCCTTAAATTTTGACGGGACAGAATTTAGTTGTTGTAAATGAAATTCTTGAATGGTTTGGATCGTTGGGCTTCTGCCCAAAATCTTTCCGTCTTCAACATATTTCCTTAATAAGGGAATTGAATTGATATTATCATCTACAGGCTCGTCTTCTAGTGTTACGAGATCAATCTTTATCAGACTATTTTCCAAAACCCTATGAATCTGTTTAGGCCCAGGAAATGTTTTCTTCCCAGGACTTGTTTTGATTTTATATAACAGTCGCCATTTGTTAGTATCATCGTAAATTTCTTTTGTCTTAGTTGTAACTGATGGCGATGGTGGAATCCTCATCGCGACTAGTTTATATACTCCATTCATAGCTGGGTCATCTCTAGACGTCACCAGTTCTGTTCCAACAGCAAATACGTCTATAGGGGCATCTCTATTGACGAGCTCTCTTATCGTATGTTCGTTTAGATCACCGCTTGCCATAATTCTGGTGGAGGTATAACCAGCTTGATCTAATATCCTGCGTATCTCTGCGCTTAGACTAAATAGATCCCCGCTATCGAGCCTTATTCCGTGTGTGCGGATTCCCGCCTGGATAATTTTGTTGACTGCACTTATGGTGTCGTAGGTATCTACCAACAAATACGCAGATGGAAACACGTGATCAAATTGCTGAAAGGCTTCTTCCTCTTTTTCAAAACTCATTATAAATGAATGAGCCATGGTTCCGAATACCGGTATTCCAAACTTAAGACCTGCAAGCATATTTGATGTGCCTATGCAACCTGCGATGAAGCTTGCTCGTGCTGCAAGAAGCCCCGCATTTGGTCCGTGCGCTCGTCTCGAACCAAATTCGATTACAGGTCTGCCACTAGCCGCACTTACTATCCTTGAAGCTTTGGATGCAATCAGACTCTGAAAATTAATCGTAGATAAAACATATGTCTCAACAATTTGTGCTTCAATCATGGGGGCTTCGATTCTAAGTATAGGTTCATTGGGGAATAATATAGTACCTTCCGGAACTGCCCATACAGTACCTGTAAATTTGAATGCCCTTAAATAGTCATAAAACTCTTCATCGACATTCTTGAATTCGTTAAGAGACTGTAAGTAAGATATTTGTTTATCGTTGAACTTCATCCCCAAAATAAATTGTATTGCCTGTTCTAGCCCAGCAGCAACCATATAGGATCTATGTTGGGGAAGGGTTCTGACAAACATCTCAAAGACGCCACGACTGTTGCGTATTCGTGTTGGACTGACATAGTAAGCAGCAGCCATCGTCAATTGATAAAGATCTGTACAGAGTGATGACCATTCATCCTCATCCGCTGATGTTGGGAGGTCCAATGTAATATTGCCAGTGTCTATCGCCAACTTCTCAAATATATTTTATCTAAGGATCTGTGTTTGTTTGCTTGCGACTGTTAGGGTTTAAGAGTTAAGGTAAAACAGCCCGCGGATTCATGTAAGCTAAAATATGCTATGAACTTGATTCCTAGCCAGCTGGCTATCAGCCTCTTCCCATACTTACAAATCTTTCATTCAGCCTTTCCCTCAGAATATCTTGTCTAGAAACCACTCCAATAAGCCTACTATCTTCGTCATCATTTTCAGTAATAGGTATCATATCTATTCCCTTTCTGTACATCATATCTATTATCTCTTCAGTAGTTGTATCCTGGCTCAAAGTAGCTGGATCCCAAGTCATTATGTCTTTAGCAGATAATTCATCTAGATTCTTGTGGTCTTTTATTGCCTTTAAAATATCTAAGGTAGTAACTATGCCAATAACCGAACCCTCTTCATCAATTATTGGCATCCCATTATATCCCTCTAAAACTATCCTGGTTGAAATCTCAATAGCTTTAGCATCGGCCTTGGCTGCTACGATGTCCACAGACATTACCTCATATGCTTTCATATTGAAGGATCTACTTACAGATGCTTATAAAACCTTGTAGTCTATTCCCAAGTATTCTTCAAGAAGTATCGCGAGAGTATATGAGTTTAACTTCAAGATTATATGTTACCTTCTTGAAGTTAAGGTTATGATGATATTAAGTTTGAAAGATTATGTAGGAGATGCTCTAGTTGAGGTGTAATATGAAATACATTGGATAGAAACAGCCCTGATCCCATAAAAAATAATCAAATTGCAAATCATACACCTTTTGATGCAGTATGTACCTGTTCCGAATGCAATCACGGTTTGGTAAGAGATTGTCTTAAGGTTTCATGTAGATGCTGCAAAGGTAGTTCACATTCGATGATCCTAGACGGAATTGAAGGATTTCCTCCAACTACCGATGAGTCTAGATAAGAAATAGATCAATACCGGTCAATAGACAAGAAAGCTGTCTACTTGAAAGATGGTACCCAATAAACAGCCTAGTCTAGTGCTAAGAAAATAGTCGTGCCTGGGATATTATATTGTTTATAGATTAGAACTATATATTATAACTAGGGTGATTTCAGAGATGAATATGGGAGATACCCTAAAAGGAGAAAGGCCTAATAGTACTGATAAGTCTTCTATACTCGTCAATATACTTGAGAAGTGTATGCGTGGAGCAACAAAACAAGATATTATGACGTCAACTCGACCTATACCGCTTTCGCATGCTCAGCTCAGAAGAGCTACAGCGGAATTAGTAGATAAAAGACTATTAAGTTATGATGAGAGGAGACACGTTTTTCTTACAACGGACAAAGGAATTCTCTTTCTTAAGAAAGCCAAGAAGACTCCCCAAATACGTTCTTAATTGCTAATATAACATACAGACAAGCCATTGAAGGGTTTTACACCATAACCAATATTTAGTTTTAGATTTACTTCGGACTTGTTCTTGTTCTGGATTAAAGTAACAGATTGCAGTAGAACCAAATCCCATCAGTAACAAATGAATTCCTATTATTTCTCAAAGCTTATAAGTACATCTCCTATTTTGATGGATTGTCCTTTCGTCACTTTAATTTCTTTTACTTTTTTATTCCCAGGCGATTTGATCTGGATCTCCATTTTCATTGCCTCCAGGATCATAAGAACTTGACCTTCTTTAACAGTGATTCCATTCGCCACAAGAACGTCTACTACCTCTCCAGTGATAGGGGCTTTTAGTTCATGCACTGAAATACGACTAGACGAGGCTTTTGACACTAGGTATGTCATTCCATTTATTACCATAAGAGAAGGCTCACCCTCTTCTTGATAATCTAAATGATAGGTCTTTCCACCTATCATGATCTTTCCTTCGTCCATACTTGCAAGTATGTCTAGTTCTTTATTGTTTACCTTCACTTTCTTTGACATTATCTCTATTTCATAAGGCCTTCCATTGACTTCTAGTTTCATTGAAAGTTCCTACTGCAAGGTAGCTAAGGGATTAGGATTATGATATACATCAAAGATGTCCATCCAATCAAATCTGCTGCTCATCCAAGGATCTTGTTGTTCATCCTCGTCAGCTCTAAGGAATTCTATCTTCTTTGGAAGTAAGGATATAACCGCCGCGGCTATATCGCCGTCTCGTACCGAAAAAGAGCTCATTTTATTGATAAATGATGTATCGTAGCGTCCATTCACAAATCTAGAATCATTTAGTGCAGACAGGTGAAAAGGTATAGTTGAAGGAATGCCTGAAATTCTAAATGACAAGAGTGCATCCTTCATCCTCTTCAATGCTTCGTGTCTGTTTGTTCCCCAACAGATTAATTTAGCTATCAAAGAATCATAAAAAATTGGTATAGTATAACCTGGATACAAAGCGGTATCGACTCTAATGCCATTTCCTTTTGGTACATTAAAATTTCTGACCCTTCCTGGAAGGGGAACAAAGCTAAGAGGATGTTCAGCGTTTATCCGGCATTCTATCGCGTGACCCTTTGGACTCACTTCCTTTTGATTCAGGGATAGCCCCCTACCTGAAGCCACTAAGAGCTGTTGTTCAACAATATCAACTCCTGTAACCGCCTCTGTTATTGGATGCTCAACTTGTATCCTTGCATTAACCTCCATGAAATAAAACCTATTATCCTTAAATAGAAATTCCACTGTTCCAGCACTTTTGTATCCGATCTCTTTCATTATCTCTACAGCATTCTGAGTAATTTCATTTCTCATATCTCTGTTCAGAGCAGGTGAAGGTGTTTCCTCGATAAGCTTTTGATGCCGCCTCTGAATAGAACATTCTCGTTCTCCGAGTTGAACTATGTTTGACTCATCGGCAATAAGCTGTACTTCAATATGCCTTGGATTTTCTATATATCTTTCAATATATACTCTATCTGACCCGAATCCTATCATTGCTTCATTTTTTGATGACAGGTAGGCATTGGTGAGCTCCTCTGAAGAATTTACTATTCTAAGGCCTCGTCCGCCACCTCCCTCCACAGCTTTGAGCATTACTGGATAGCCTATTTTTTCTGCCTCTCTAATGACATTATTCTCGTTTGAAACCTCGATGCCGTCGACCACTGGGGCAACTCTCGAAGCTAGTCTCCTTGCCTTAACCTTGTCCCCTGAGCTAGTCATGGCAGTATAAGGAGGTCCCACAAAAATTAGACCTTCCTTGTTACAAAGCTTCACGAGTTGAGGATTCTCAGATAGAAAACCGTATCCAGGGTGTATATACTCGCAACCAAGTTTTTTTGCCGCGTCAACAACCTTGTCAGCTCTGAGATAGCTATCCTGTGGAAGAGAGCCTCCGATATTTAGCGCTTGGTCACAATATTTTATGTGTAGCGAATCCTTATCAGAGTCAGAATATATTCCGTAGGGGTGGAAACCAAGTTTTTTACATGTCCTAGCAACCCTTATTGCAATTTCTCCCCTGTTTGCTATTAGGATCCTATTGGCCATCAAGAAGAGACCTTTTAAAGAGCATAAAAGCTTTAGCTAAGCTTGCATATTAAAGCGGAGTCTAATTCAGGGCAATAGTGTATTACTTTTTCCACCTATAGAATATCAACCAGTAACATTAGACAGGTATATTACCGTGTTTCCTCCTTGGCCTTTCCTCTCTCTTTCTATAAATCGACTTCAGGGCAGAGATCAATCGCATTCTTGTTTCCTCAGGTTCAATCACGTCGTCGATATATCCTTTTGAAACTGCGACGTAGGGATTAGCGAATTTTTTTCTATACATTTCTGCCAATTCTGTCTTCTTTTTTTCTGGAGACCTTGACCCTATAATATCATGTTTAAATATTATGCTGCATGCTCCTTCAGGTCCCATAACAGCAATCTCAGCGCTAGGCCAAGCGAAGTTATAATCAGCGCCTAGATGCTTGCTGTTCATGACATCATATGCTCCCCCATATGCTTTCCTTACAATTACCGTAAGTCTTGGCACTGTAGCTTCTGAAAAAGCATAGAGTAGCTTTGCCCCGTGTCTTATTATTCCCCCCCACTCTTGACTAGTGCCTGGAAGAAAACCGGGAACGTCCACAAAGGCAATCAAGGGAATATTGAAGCAATCGCAGAATCTGACAAAACGCGATGCCTTATCACATGAATCCACATCTAGAACGCCAGCAAGAATTTCTGGATTATTGGCTACAATGCCTACAGAATTACCATCTAGCCTAGAAAATCCCACAACTACATTTCTAGCCCAGTACTTCTGAACCTCAAGAAAATCGCCATTATCAATAATTTTTCTAATTAGTACTTCCATACTATAGGATCGGTTTGGGTTTGAAGGTAGGATCGACTTGAGTTCTTCATCACGTCTTTTAGGGTCGTCTTTGGAAGCTACACGAGGAGGACTTTCAAGATTGTTAGAAGGAATAAATGAAAGAAGATGTCTAAGGACTTTAAAACACTCATGTTCATCCTCTACTAGGAAATGTGCTACCCCACTCCTCTCGTTATGAACCTGAGCTCCTCCCAGCTCGTCAGAGCTTACAATCTCATGGGTAACTTCTCTTACCACATCTGGACCTGTTACAAACATATAGGCTGACTTTGTCATGATTACAAAGTCTGTTATTGCTGGAGAATAAACAGCTCCTCCAGCACATGGACCCATTATGAGAGAAATTTGTGGTACCACACCGGATAGCTTAACATTTCTACGAAAAATCTCGGCATATCCTGCAAGACTATCTACCCCTTCCTGAATACGGGCTCCACCAGATTCATTTATCCCTATTATCGGAACTCCCTGTTTTGAGGCAAGGTCCATTATCTTGCAGACTTTCAAAGCAAAGGCTATTCCCAGAGATCCACCTAAAACCGTAAAGTCATGTGAAAACGAGAATGCAAGGCGACCATCAATCATGCCATACCCTGTAACTACCCCATCCCCAAGAAATTTTTTTTTCTCCATCCCAAAGTCAGAACATTCATGCGTAACGAAGGGGTCAATTTCTACGAAGGATCCGGGATCGTATAGCATGTTCTGTCTTTCAAAAGCGGTAAGTTTCCCTTTCTTTCTCTGTTCTTCCTGTCTTTGTTCGCCACCCCCCAGAAGATGTTGCTTTCTTCTCTGTTCGAGCTCCGACACGTCCATTGTTAATGTCAGATTAATTATGACCTGTAAAAAAGCTTTAAGTCATTAACGACAGATGAAAGAAATGAATTAGACATAGAATGAAATTTTCATTCTAGTACCTGCTTTTCCAAATATTTATACCTCGACATTGCTTTCAGTGTAGGGTCAGCCTTATTCTTTTCGTATATATATCTAGACAAATCCGTTGCAGTAACAATTCC
>CAYTQD010000017.1:0-1703 GCA_964439995.1 uncultured Nitrososphaeraceae archaeon | reverse complement strand
TCTCGTGGTTTCTTCTACTATTATTATCGCCGCCTTGTTTTTCTCCTCCATTTTATTGGCTATATCCAATATTGAGTTGGACGGACCGGCAGTTTCCAACGGTAATGGAGTCATTATTGATTCGATAGATGTTGATTTGTCGTTAGTCATAATTTCTTGCTAAGGATCCATATTAATATTATAAAAATAATCTGTCTGCAGTGCAATGCACACGGTATTTCTAGTAGTATGACATATCATCAGATGATAATATGGATACTGAGAAGGATATCGAAATAGCCGCTGCAAAATTAATGGTAGATACTAAGCTACCAAAGATCGAGGTGCTAAAAATGATCCTTGGAAGATATCAAAGCCAAAGGCGCTTGGAAGAGGCTGTAATCGTTCAGAAGATTATAGATAGAGAACTATCAAAACCCGAGGAATATGGACATGGACTACACCAAGATCTTTAGTTGGACAACACCTACATGAGGTATTTAGGTAGGGCTTAGGTAGAGCCTCGGTATGATGTATTAGGTAGAAGAAACAATACAATAAGGATGCTATCCTACTCCTCTCATCTTTGAATCTCGACTAGGACACACAATTTCCTTGAGTTGAGCGAGCTTTGGCATTGTCCGCTGAACTAAGAAGTAACCAAGCGCTACAACTAACTGACGAAACGGTACGGCCAATGCCAACAGCTAATGCAAAGTATATTCCCGTTCTTTAATCTGATATAGAGGAGCTTGGCTTTTATTAAAGTTAATCACTTTGCGGTAATCCTGTAATAAAATATTCTTGTACATATGTCAAAAATGAACCAGAGTAAGTTCAACGCATTGCACTGCGTGCGAGCTGCTTATTTATATCAGTTACAATACAATAATTGACATGAGCTTCTGGGATATAGAACCTGAGGATTGGTTTAGGAGAGGAAGAAGATTATTTGGAGGTAGAAGTGGTGATATATTTGGACAATTCGATGAAACAAGAAGAGAGATAGAAAGGATGTTTGAAGAGCAATTCAAAGACATACAGTCAAAAGCACCAAAAGATCTCGTAAGGGAATATGAAACTCCTGAAGGAGGCAAAGTCAAAGAGATGGGACCTTTTGTTTATGGATATTCAATGACAATAGGGCCAGATGGCAGACCACGAATAAGAGAATTTGGCAATGTAAGATCACCATTTGCAGGATTTGGACTTGGAGCTTCTAGCAGACCTTTAATTTCAAGTGAGAGAGAACCACTAGCTGATGTAACAACAACTGACAAAGAAGTTAAAGTGGTACTTGAAATGCCTGGGGTAAGCAAAGAAAATATCAAAATAAGTGCTCAAGATAACTCTGTACAGGTCAAAAGTGATGATCCACAGAGAAAATACCACGAAGTTATCGATCTGCCTGCAGAAACAGACATCGAAACAGCCAAGTCAACCTACAAGAATGGAATACTTGAAATAACATTTAAGAAACAACAGGCAAAGCCTAAAGGAAAGGATATAAAGGTTGAGTAAAAACAGCCCTAGATACGGCGTTTAAATAGACTCCTCATAGTATTGCAGCAGGGTAGTTTGATGTTGAGTAAATAAGTGATAAAAAACCCTTCATTTTTATGCAGTAGATCTGCTACCTATTGCAGTAACATTGCAATATAATTACAAAGGATGGAGAAACGATGGTGATCAGAAGGAGAGATGTATCTGAAATGGCAAAATAT
>CAYTQD010000016.1:4431-25797 GCA_964439995.1 uncultured Nitrososphaeraceae archaeon | reverse complement strand
ATTAATACAAAAGTAGCCCGGAGCAGATTCGAACTGCTGTCTCCAGGTTTCTTTTCTCTTCAGAGATCCAGAGCCTGAAATCCCTAGCCCAACAAGCATACCTTGGAGATTGGCCACTAGACTCGGCACCTTATTCTTAACGGTTAACGAATAAGATTCGACCGGGCTTCTTAGCATGAACGCATGCATGCAGTATAGCATATACACGAACTATGCAGCCTTAACCAAAGACCGATTTCTGTATACGTGGATACAAACACACATACATCATGCGCGGGCTACAAAAGAAATTCACAAAAAACTGTTATTTGATTTTACCGCTTAGTGTTAATCTCTCTCATTACTTGACCATACTCTAAATTAACTTTCTTCCTCATATAGGGAATAAGCCGGTAATGAATGGAATAGACACTCTTCTCTCTTGAAAGAATTCCTTTCACGAGCAAAGATACGAATCCGCCTGCAACTCTCGATTGAGGGATGTCATTTTTTAGACAAAAGTTATCCCGCTTAGAGTGATATTGATCCAGAGTAAAATACGATCTGTTTATCTCCAATATTAAAGGCCAGATAACACCTTCCCATACCATTCTGCGGTTCTGTGTGGACGAGGCATGTTTTCCCTTACCTCTTGAGGGTCTATATGTGGATGATGTCGTTGCAGTAGCTGTTGTCGATGTCATTTTTATCCTCTACTTGATTCTGACCTACGAATATACCGAAAACCATTTCTTCCACAATGAATAGTTTGGCTATCAAATGTTAAGATGATGCCTACTGTCGAACGGTTCATGCCTTCTATGTTCAATTATCTATTACCTTATCTATAATAGTATATGAACAAGTCATGCGATTCGATAAGATTCGATGAGTGCAGGCTGAATTATTGATGACGAAGACAGCTGGATACCCCTTCATACTATACTGAGTAGACATAGACGTGAACGTACTCGGTATATTTTATACCAAGTACATTTAAAGGCTGGGTTTTATAAGTCATAAGCGTTACAATAATTGAACCTTGGTAATACTAATTCTATTAAAGAGTCTCTCGACATTACGAGCAAAAAGTGGAAAATAGAACAGCAGATTTATGACCTGCACCTAGGCAAAAGGAACGATGTAGTAGATTCTGCAATAAATATTGACGGTGTCATATTTCATATCCCAATGCTTGGCAGAGAAAATCTCTACGTGTTGTGGAAATGCCTGTGGCCAGAGTGTCATAATTGTTGCGATATGCAGGGAAGATTGCCATTAACAGTGGATGATATCGACACGATTGCAAAGAAATTGGGTTATGAATCCAAAAGCAAGTTTATTAGAAACGAAACGGTAGTTTCAAGCTGGCAAGAAAATGAAGCATTTGGGAACATAATTACCACCCTTAGTATGCTTTCGCTAAAGAGAAAAGAAGATGAGAGAGAAGAAGATGATGGAACTCCGATCCCATGCAGATTTTTAGACGAAAAAGGTTGTAGAATTCATCCCGATAAGCCTGGAGTTTGTTGGCTTTATCCTTTTGCATCGTGGCTTGAGGCTGACAAGAAAGGAAAAGTGGTGGTTCATGCTACGTTTCAGCTTACAGGAGACTGTCCTGGATTCTATCTCAGTCCGTCTTTGGACCATATGATGCCTGTTTTGAAAGAATATTCAAAAAGAATTTATGATTATAACATGGCTACGAGCAGAACCACACGCGAAAATTATGGCTTTATCAGTATGGTTGATCTGAAAAAGGATTATTCTGGCGCTGAGATAGGAAACTGATTTTTGACGCCAATATCTAGACTATAACAACCATCCAGACCGACTGGCTGTTTTTAATTTTATAATCAGAAAATATAAGAGTTCAGGCTTGATCTATTTCCATTCTAATGTCTTTTCTTTTTGAATATCTTATTATTTGGCCATGTCTAAACGCTTCGCCACGTCATCCCAGTTCACGACATTCCACCAAGCGGCAATATAGTCAGGTCTTTTGTTCTGATATTTTAGGTAATAAGCATGTTCCCATACGTCACAGCCTAAGAGCGGAACCAAACCTTCTGTTCTTGGACTTGTTTGATTTGGCATTGCCTTGTACTCTACTTTTTTGGTAGATGGATTATAGACTAGCCATCCCCAGCCGCTGCCTTGTATCAATGCGGTAGTAGAAGAGAACTTCTCTTTAAACTCTGAAAAATTACCGAAGGCTATTTTTATTGCATCGGCAATAGAGCCGCCTGGTTCCCCTCCACCCTTTGGTTTCATATTGTTCCAAAATATTCGGTGGTTATCAAATCCTCCACCATTAAAGTTGATGGCACTTTTTTGGTCAGCAGGAACTTGATCAAGATTTGATAATATTCCCACTATGTCCTTTCCTTGGATTTCGGGAGGACATTTTTCAAGTGCCGCATTGAGCTTGTCCGTATAAGTTTGATGATGCTTGGTATGGTGTATCTCCATAGTTCTTGCATCAATATTCGGTTCTAGTGCATCGTAGGCGTACGGGATCGGAGGTAATTCATATTTTTTCATAGTTTAATAACTGTAAATTATAAACTATTAATCTTTTGGTTATCGAGGTTGGTGGCCGCCTGCTAACACAGTTCGATTGAGTAGGCATCCAGAAAGATATTTATTGATTTAAGCTCTTTTCGTGTAAATTGTACTATAGATGGTAATTAACAAGGAATTGCTTCAGGCAAGAAAGAGGATTTCTGATAAAAGACCTAAATTTGTAAGACAGGAAAGCTGGAGATACGATAGACTTGCTGAATCTTGGAGAAAACCCAAGGGTAAGGACAATAAGATGAGAAGGCAACTTTCTGGTGCACCGCGGCTTGTCAAGATAGGATACAGGGGCCCAAGGAAAGCAAGAGGTCTTCATCCCTCTGGATATACAGACAACATAGTTTTCAACTTAAAAGATCTGGCCGGTCTTGATCCTTCAAAAGATGCTGCTAGGATAGCCCATGTAGTGGGACAAAGGAAAAGACTACTAATCCTTGCAGAAGCTCGCGGTAAAGGTATCAAGGTACTGAATCCCGGCAAAGGACAAGTAGATGGTGGAAAAGCACCTGAGACTAAGGATAGTACTTCTATAGATGAGATAGAAGAAAAGGCTCTCAGTAATACAAAGCGTGAAGACATAGAAGAAGTTGAAGAGCTTGAAGCAGATGAAGAAGATACTGAAAAACTGCTCCAACTGGACCAGAAGAAGAAAACCCAGAGAGAAGAAAAAGAAGGTGGAGAGATGAAAGCGGATGGGAAGGAAAACGACGATAAATTGGAGGCGTCTAAATCCTAGTGCCAGTTAATATTAAAAAGAAGCGAGAACTAGTTGCCAGAACATTGGGTGTCGGCGCTAACCGGGTTAGATTTGAACCAGACAAGCTTGATGATATCGCAGATTCTATTACTAGGGAAGATTTACGCTCTCTGGTAAGGCGGGGAACGATATGGACAAGCAAAATCAAGGGAACATCTAGAGGACGCGCCAAAGCAAAGCGAGCGGTACGAAGGAAAAGCGGATTAGGTCCTGGTTCTAAAAAAGGGAAAAAGACTGCAAGGACAGGCAAGAAATCAGCCTACGTAGCGAAAATAAGATCTATGCGATATCACTTAAAAGTGTTGAAGGAAAGAGATGAAATAAATCGACAGATCTATTGGTCGATATACAAGAAAGTAAATGGTGGACAGGTAAGATCAGTATCACACCTGCGTGATATTGTAAAGCAGGCTAAAGCTAAGTTTACTTAAACTCATCAGGCTGCCTCGAATATATCCTAGCTCGCTTTTGGTATTCCAACAAGTGGCATCACGAACACTGATGATTCTCTATTCTATTCTGCTAGCCAGTGTGTACTCTTAAGCTACTATTCTTGGGTATCTAATAAGATAATCCTAGTACAATGAGAAGCCGTCGTTACCAAGTTTTGATGTAAGTGCTGGGATTGCAATCCTCCCACTAGAAATTGGAATGGAGTCGACAGAAGAAGAAGCTAGTATATATTGGCAGATAGGTACCGCTGATCTTGCCACCGACTTTTTCTGAGACGCAGTTCAAACAATTAGACTCGCTACCGTCTGCTAAATAAGAGGAAAAAATACTAACTATTTCTGAAGTAATCCTGCATGTTAGTATGAAGGGTTTTTCTCAAGTATCGTAGGCCAGTTAACTCTGCGTTTCTGAAATTCTTCCAAAGGAATATAACCACTGTCGCAGAATTTTATTCCTTCTTCTTCAAGCAATTTCTGCTTTCTTGTGTACCCATAGGCATACCCTCCTATCTTCCCATTCGATTGAACCACTCTGTGGCAGGGGACAACTACAGGATTTGGATTGTCGTGCAAGATTCGACCAATCATGCGCGCAGATTTTGGATATCCGAGAGCCCTAGCGATATCTCCGTATGTCGAGATCT
Source organism: uncultured Nitrososphaeraceae archaeon (assembly GCA_964439995.1). Lineage (GTDB taxonomy): Archaea > Thermoproteota > Nitrososphaeria > Nitrososphaerales > Nitrososphaeraceae > TH5893. Next base: position 21,385 of record CAYTQD010000016.1, on the reverse strand, counting down.
TTCCTGAAGGAATTTCCAAGATCATTTTGTATACTATCTCTTTAGTACGAGAAGACTTCCTTTCAATATCAGACGATGGAAATCATGATGGTTATATGTGTATCTGGAATGTGTCATGTTGTTGCAGGATAAATTAAGGTAGATAATGAAAGTTATTGCTTGGGCCTATGCAAATTATATTATCTCGGTTCCTATTTTCAAACTTATAATTAACATGTATTAACACGATCACTATTTTCAAACTACTGAGTTCCTAGTTTGTTTCATTCTGCCTTCGCCTTCGCTGTGTCTTGGACTCCCCCTTTGTCTTCGCTGGAAGATGTATTGATTCATGATAAATGTCTCTAACAGCATCTACAAATGATTCTGGGAGCGTTGGGTGAGGATGTATGGTACCATAGATATCATTGGGGTGCAGGTTCAATCTTATAGCCAGTGCGGCTTCTCCAATCATCTCTCCTGCGTGTGGTCCTATAATATAAGTTCCAACCAGCTTTCCGTCTCTTTCATAGACTTTAATGACACCCCTTGTATCCCCCAAGCAGTTCGCCTTAGCACTTGCTACCAGAGGAAACTCTCCCGATCTGCCCTTCAGATCCCCTACAAATGCAACTTCTGGATACGTAAATATGCTAACTGGTACAACCCTATAATCAATGCCGTTACTCGAGCTCATGATAGCTTCTGCAGCTACTTCACCTTGTTTGGAGGCCACGTGTGCTAGCTCGTATGTACCGGTTACATCACCTACTGCATAGACTGAAGGAATATTTGTTCGCATTTTGTTATCTACATTTATTCCCTTTAAATTATATCTGAGACCAATTCTATCAAGTTCGTTATGGTTTATGTATGGTTTTCTGCCTATACAAAGAAGTATTTTTTCTGAATTGACCTCTCTTCTGTTAACAAAGACGGTCGAATCGACAATTTTGCTCACAGGTGACTTTGTCATTACGGTGATACCGTCCAGGGCCATGTACTTTTCAACCATGTCTCCGATTTCGCCTATTTGCGAAGGCAACAGATGATCTTGAGATTCTATCAAGCAAACCTTGCAGCCTAGTGCATTAAGAATGGAAGCAAATTCACATCCACTGTACCCTCCACCAATAACGGTAATAGAGGTAGGCAATTTATCTAATTCAAGAACTGAGCTAGTTGAAACTATATGTTCTCCAAACTGGTAACTAGGCAAGCATATTGGAATACTTCCTGTGGCAATCACTAGGTTTTTTGTTTCCACTACAGATCCGTTGTCAATCATGATCTTATTTGCTGATTGTATACGTGCCTCTCCGTCCTTTATGTCGACCCCGTTTGTTTCCAAAAGATGCTTTATGCCTAAAGCCAACCTTGAGACTGTTGCAAACATTTTAGACATTAAAAGATTGTAGTTTAATTCGATCATGGCGTTGATTCCGTTCTTCTTAGACGATTTCGCTTTCCTTATTATATCTCCCATAGAATGTAGATACTTTGTTGGAATGCATCCATTCTGAGTACATGTCCCACCCAAGCCGTTCTTCTCTAAGAGACAGACTTTAGCTCCTAGCTGGGCTGCCCTTATTGCACAAGTATAGCCACCGGGACCTCCACCTATTACTACTGCGTCGTACATCTGGAGTGAGTCAGTCTAGACCATGAAATAAGTCTTTAACTATTTACCTTTTGTAATTCCAATCATCTGAACCATATTTGTGCTTCTGCATTATCCTAGCCTCGATCTCTTCGTCGGTCTTTACATCATCGTTGAATATCTCCACCCCAAATTTCTTACTGAAGGATTTCTGCAGACTTGACGATACTTCATCAAAAGTCTTCTTCAATCCTGTGACTCTGGACTTGACATCTTGTATAATTTTGTCTTTCATTTTTTCAGAATGGACTTTAAGCACAGAAAACATCTTTTCTACATCTACATCTAAAAGTATGGTCCCATGCTGAAGCAGCACATTATTTCTCCTAGTCTGAGCATTCCCCGACACTTTTTTGTTGTTAACAATTATATCGTTTAACGGAGAGAATTTAGCACCAAATCCAAGGTCTCTTAGACACATGACAACTGGCTCGCATATCAACTCATAAGATTCCATAATATCAGCTGGATAATCTTTTGTGATAAAAGAATAAGTCAGCTCGTGTTCGTGCAAAACTGCTCCTCCTCCCGTTATTCTTCTTACCACATCAATTCCTAGTTTATTGCATTTTTTTACATCCACCTCTTCTTCTAGGCTTTGAAAGTAACCTATAGATACCGCAGAGGGCTTCCATCCATAGAGCCTCAAGACAGGAATAGAACCTTCTACAGTAGACATGAGTGCCTGGTCGAGGGCCATATTGTAGGAAGCAGACTTGTAGCCGGTCTTCAAAAGTCTGATCTTGCTGAATTTAAATCTCAAATTCTCTTTCTTTTCCTTAATTTCTTCTTTTTTCTAGTTCTCTATATTATTTTTCGTGTTCATGAACATTAGTCAGACAGCCAAGTATGGCATCTGCAAGAGATTCAGAATCAAATCCGAACACTTCTGAATTGCTGAGGCTTTCATCTACTTTTTTCTTGAGCTCATCTTTGTTTAGTCGTGTGCCCCTTAGCTCCTTTTCAAGATCATCTAAACTATCTTCAGGATAGAGAAAAAAATCTCCAGTTATCCTTACCGAAGATATGATCTTGCGATTCTCCTCATAATCATCATGTTCTTCATACTCTAGATATACCTTAATGAGTTTTTTTGTTTTGTACGTGTTGTGTGCTTTCCTTATCAAACTTTCACCCTTTAGCCTGAATAGATAAATGTGACTCAACCATCAGGTTTCAGAGGAGTCCATCTTAAGTTTGGCTTTCTCGCGGCCGCTACTTCATCCAACCTTCCTGTAGGTCGAGTATATGGAGACCCTCTGACAAAATCTGGTTTTTCTCTAAGCTCTCGGGCTATACATCTTAACGCAGACGCAAACCTATCTAGTGTCTCTTTGCTCTCAGTCTCTGTAGGTTCTATCATTAACGCTTCCCTGACAATCAGAGGAAAGTAGATCGTGGGCGGATGAAAACCATAATCCATAAGTCTCTTTGCTATATCAAGTGCACTTTTATCTCCTAATTTCTTAGAAGATACCACGAATTCATGTGCACAGGTGCGGTCAAAAGGAACTTCGAATTCATTTCTTAGCAAGCTGAGCAAATAGTTTGCGTTTAGTATTGCATTTTCAGATACTTTTCTTATATTGTTACCCCATGATTTGATGTAAGAATAGGCTCGCACTAGCATCCCAAAATTTCCATAACAGAATCGCATTTTTCCAACTGATTTTCGTTGAGTATAATCAAAGACGTACTTAGCTTCTTTTCTGACTATTCTTGGCACAGGCAGATAATCTTCCAGAAACGCTCTTACTCCAAGAGTTCCGGCCCCAGGTCCACCGCCTCCATGTGGTGATGAAAACGTTTTGTGCAAGTTCAAATGTATAAAATCAAAACCTTGATCTGCAGGCCTAGTAATTCCAAGCATCGCATTCATGTTGGCACCATCAGAATACATCAGCGTTCCGTTCTGATGGGCGAGATCGGTGATCTCTAAAATCTTCTCTTCAAAAAGTCCGAGAGTATTTGGATTCGTTAACATAACAAGAGCTATATCTTCTTGCAAGGCCTCTCTGAACTTGATTATATCCATGTTACCACGAGAGTCAGATGGAACTGTTACAGTATCAAATCTACACATACTCGCTGTTGCAGGGTTTGTTCCATGAGCAGAATCAGGTATGATTATTTTTTTTCGAAGCATCTGATTTTTTTGCTTAAAGTATGCTTTGGTCATCATAACACCCAAAAGTTCGGCTTGGGCGCCAGCGGCTGGTTGCAGAGAAAAAGCATCCATTCCTGTGATAGTCTTCAAGTCCTGCTCCAATTCCCACATCAACTGTAACGAACCTTGATCACAATCTACAGGTGTAAGTGGATGTAGACTCTGAAAACTGTCTAGCCTTGCAATGTCTTCATTTATCTTGGGATTGTATTTCATTGTACAGGAACCTAGGGGATAAAAGCCCTGGTCGATACCATAATTCATTTGAGACATGTTCGTATAATGTCTAACAACTGTAGTCTCGCTTACGTTTGGAAGTGGGAGATCTTTCCTTAGAAGGTCTTTTGGAAGTTCTATTTGAATATTGGGCTTTTCTAACCTACTGTCTGTCGCCTTCATCTTACTAGTGTTATCATAATAATCGTCGTCATAGTCGTTCTGTAAATCAGGAATATATTTCGAATACTTTTCGTTGTACTCAAATATTAATTTCATTTCAAATAATGGCCGCCCTTGTAATGGATGCAAATAGGTCTATGTCCTCAACTCTATTCATCTCGGTACAGCAGATTAGCAGTTTATCATCTCCAATTTCGAGGCCACCAAGAATTCCGTTTTCTAGCAGGTCTGAATAAATGTTCTCTCTTGAACCTGAGGGGGTTTGCATTACAAATTCGTTGTAAAATGGTTTTGTGTTTAACTCAGTTAGCCCTATCCGTTTTAGTTTTTTTTGGAGTAGATGTGCCCTAATATACGACAGCTTTGCGACAGCAGTAAGTCCGGTCCTGCCCATAAGAGACAAGTAAATAGTAGAAGCGATGGCCATAAGTGCTACGTTTGTAGTGATGTTGCTTGTAGCCCTTTGCCTCCTGATATGCTGTTCACGGGCCTGATATGTTAGCACGAAGCCTGTCCTTCCTTTTGAATCAGAAGTCATTCCACAAATTCGCCCAGGGATTTTTTTTAACAAAAAGTTCCTGGCTGCAATAAAACCAAGATAAGGGCCTCCAAAATTCACTGGAATACCAAAAGATTGACCTTCGCCAACCACGATGTCTGCACCATAGTTTCCAGGTGGTTCTAGAATTGCAAGAGAAGTCGGTTCAATAACACAGATGACCGATAAAGCTCCAGCTTTGTGTGCGCTCTCCGAGAGGTACTGCAAATTCTCAATATTTCCATAAAAGTCTGGGTTTTGTGCTACCACACATGCCGTATCTTCATTTATCTGATTTGTAATGGTTAGATCTGCTCCTTGGCAATATGTTTTTAAAACTTTAAAATATTCTGGGTTAAGTCCTTCTTTTACATAAATAGAATTTCGGCCCTTGTAAGAAGAAGATAGCAAAACTGCTTCTGCCAATGCTGAAGAACCATCGTAGAGAGATCCATTTGAAACATCCATACCCGTAAGGAGACATATAAATGATTGAAATTCATACATTGCCTGAAGAGTTCCCTGGCTCATTTCAGCTTGATAAGGGGTATATCCGGTCAGAAACTCCCCCCGCTGTACCAAATGAGCTACTGCAGCTGGAATATAGTGATAATAAGAACCGGCCCCCACGAAGTATTTCAAAAGCTTATTTTTTTGGGATAGTTTAGTTAAATGTTCTACCAATTCAAGTTCGCTCATGGGATTAGAGAGATCTAATTTGTCCTGTATGTATGATTTCAATCTAGGAGTCAAGTCTTCAATAGATTTTACTCCTATTTGCCTTAACATCTCTTCTTTATTCTTCTCTGAGCTGGGGATGTAGTCCATTATGACCTTATTATATACTTCTTTGCCTTTTACTTTTCATCTTTTTCTTCTTCCTGTCCAACAAACACATTATATTCATCTTCTGTCATTAGTTTATCCAAATCCTGTATGTTGGATAGCTTTATTTTTACGATCCATCCTAGTTGATACGGGGACTGATTTATCAATTCAGGCTTTTCAATCAGATCTTCGTTGACTTCTACAACTTCGCCACTGACTGCTGAGTATATATCGGAAGAAGCCTTTACTGAATCGACAATGGCTATAGGTTGCATTTGGTTATAGGACGACCCTAATTTTGGTAATTCAACTGAAACAATGTCACCAAGTTGTTTCTGAGCGAAGTCTGAAATTCCCATCGTAGCAATCCCACCTCCCTCTAACACAAGCCACTCGTGCTCCTTAGAATATCTTATCTCCCCTCCGTTCACTATCACTCTGGTAATTAGTTATGAGAATATGTTATTTTCGATTATAGAAGCGAGTAGTAGGAGCAACTTTGGCTTCATACCTCTTGCCTCCAATGTCGATATCAATAAACTGCCCTGCAGATACATTCAGAGGAACAAAGCACAATCCAATTGATTTTTTTAGCGTAGGAGCATAACTCCCGCTTGTGACGTGACCAGCCAACTGCCTATTAATAAACACTTTATTCCCATGTCTTGCTATCCGTTTATCAAGGACTTCAAATCCTACGAGTTTTCTTGTTATAGGTCTGGTAGCTAATGCCTGCTTTCCAATAAAATCATGTTTTCCAAATTTTACGGTCCATTTAATGGGGATCTCCAAAGGAGTAATAGTTTCATTCATGTCATTACCATAGAGCATGAGCCCTGCTTCTAATCTCAGAGTGTCTCGTGCCCCTAATCCAGCGGGTTTAATATCAAAAGGTGCACCAATATCCATTAGCATTTCCCAGATGCTGGTTCGCAAGGAGTCGAATAATAACTCAAATCCATCCTCTCCTGTATAGCCAGTCCTCGAAATTATCAATTCGTTTCTATCTTTGTTATTTCCTTTTTCTTTTACGTCCTGCCGCTGCTCAGCCTTCTCTCCTTTATTTCTTCTCTCATGTACGATATCCAAAATATTTGCCTTAACTACATCGAATGGTTTAAGGCTAGTTAGAGTTGAATGAGGTAAAGCTCTTTCCAGCAATTGTAAGGCTCGAGGCCCTTGCAACGCTATTAGTGCAGTGGTATCACTTATGTCTTCAACAGTGGAAGATTTAGAATGTGAAGCAATCCATTGAAAATCCTTTGTTCTGTTAGAAGCGTTTACGACGACGATAAATCTCTCTCTAGTAATTCGATAGATGATTAGATCATCTACCAATCCCCCATCGTCGTAACACATAGGAGAGTACAGCGCCTGATTGTCTTGAAGCTTTGAAAGATCATTTGTAGCTAATGACTCTAACGAGTCGAAGGCATAATCGCCTTTAATTTCAAAGCGGCCCATGTGTGATACGTCAAATGCGGTAACATTCTGTCGCGTGTTAACATGTTCGTCAATAATTCCAGAATACTGGAGAGGCATATCCCATCCATGAAAGTTTATGATTTTTGCCCCTTTCTTTACGTGCAAATCATAAAAAGGGGTTTTCATAGTTCATGAACACGATTAAATAATTACCTATTCTGTTTAATAGGTATTGATTGAGTGGCAGGAGTAGCTCTCATTATCAAGTCAAGGACAAGGTTGAGTCAAGTATGAACCTACGAGAATTTGTCAACTCCATATCAAGCTCAGAATCAAGGCTTCAATATGTCTATTCATTAAAAAAATACGTGACCACGCGTAGTCGATCACCAACACTTAGGGCAGCAAAAAAGATCAGCATATGAACTCTTTCTTGTCATCAAGAAATAGTTTCTGAAGAATAGTCGCATACTTGAAAATAAGAGCACTACACTGCATTTCATTCCCGTATTTTTCAAGATCGTTACCTAAGGCAATGGCTAATGATTTCGGAATTCTAAGATTCTCATTCATGAAAATCAGAATCGAATGGTACATTAAAGTTGTTATGGCTTCGGGCTGGACACCGGAGGAAAGACTCCTGTCCGCTATCAAATTCGATACAATGCTTGAAAAATTAGCAGAAAAAACTGCTTTTTCACTACTTCCTGCTCCATCCTTGGCGAGAGTTAGAATTCCCGAGTACACCATATCCTCTATTGCTGAAGCGATTGTGTCTATCGCCTCTTGTTCATTCTTATTAAGCCACGACATGCCTGGATTAAACTCAAAGGGAGATAATTTATTTTCTATTTTTTATGTTTCTAACATACATCACCAAACGGTTAGAAGCTCGTGAAGCATCTATATTGAGCATTTCGGAGCAGATCCAAGAGGTCATATCTTTAAGCTTGCAGACCTGTCAGATGCGGATCTTTTTTCTGCAGATCTCAGTTACACTTACCCCCCTAGCATCACAAAACTAGAAAATACACAGCTGTTCAATTTAGCAGCATGACGCTAAGACACCTCTCTGAAATGATTATAGAGATGTAATACACTAGGCTTCAGAATCAAAACAGCAATAGCTTGCATGGAGAAGGAGCAGGGTCTTGCCCCCTCCAGATATAATAAGATACGATACATTTTTCCTGCCTGTAATAACAACATAAATGGGTATCCGTGGTGCCGTCAATCACCTCTGTTAAATGTAGTACCGGACTGCTTTAATACTTTGGTAGCAAGGAATACTCATATGAAGGTAGGAATCCTTTTACCACATCTTGGTGACTATGCTACACGGGAAAATATTACCTATATTGCGAAGGAAGCAGAAAAAGAAGGCATTGATTCTGTATGGGCTATAGATCGTCTATTATGGCCCCTTAAGCCCCAAACACCATATCCAGCCACTCCCGACGGCTCTCTGCCTCTTGAATATCAAAACGTTTTTGATCCATTGACTACATTGACCTATCTTGCTGGCAAGACTGAGCGAATTTCTTTAGGGACATCAATAATCGACATGCTTTTTAATAATCCCGTTATGTTGGCTAAGAGACTTGCCACACTTGATGTTCTTTCAGATGGAAGAGTTATTGCAGGGCTAGGATTAGGTTGGTCAAAAGACGAATATGATGTTTCAAACATTCCCTTCAAGGATAGGGGTGCTAGAGCAGATGAATTCCTTCAGGTATTAAACCGAACGTGGACTGAAGATGTGGTCGAATACAAAGGCAAATATTACAATATACCTGCCTCAAAGATAGGACCTAAGCCTTTACAGAAACCACGTCCTCAGATACTACTGGGAGGATTTACCTCAAAGACATTCCCACGGATAATAAACTATGCAGATGGATGGCTAGGCATTGCTGGTTTTGGCCCCTTGGAACAACTAGAGCAGGCTATAAATGGATTAAGAGAACACGCAGAAAGATCCAACAAAGAAACTTCGGGGGTTAAAGTATACATGCTTGCGTACCCGAATATCTCAAATACATCCGGTCAGGAAAGATTACCGATGACCGGAACTGTCGATCAAATTGGAAACGATATAGAACAAGTCAGGAAGATGGGGGTAGAACACATAGTCTTTGGCTACGTGTTTTCCCCTTTAGGAGAGAATATGAATTCAATGATTGAGGTAACAAAGCAACTTGGTCGGTTTTGCCGATGAAGGACGAAATTGCCGCAAGCACATATGAATGATGATACCTACGTTTTAGCTCCCTAACAGAATAAAGAATAATGAATTTTCTGCAATCCATCATAGAAATTAGCAATGTCATGATACAGTAGGATTCAGGACTTAAGGAGGTCCATAAAAACGCTAATGACTGTGCAGAGGATGATGATAATGAATGAGTTAATACCAACCTTTAACGGTTTGTACGACCTCAGAATAGGGGACAACTGCTATTCATAACTGGGCAGCTTTTAAAACTGTTCATTATTCTTATATTACGTTAAATTGATGTATAGCTTTCTAGGGGTATATTCATGACCCAATTATTAAGAAAACCGGAATGGATTCGACTCAAGGTCCCATCTGGGCAGACCTATGCACATGTGAAACAAACTCTCCGATCACTTGACCTTCACACAGTTTGTGAAGAGGCCAAGTGCCCAAACCTTTCTGAATGCTGGAGCATGGGGACGGCTACAATAATGATAATGGGAAAAACTTGCACCCGAGGCTGCAGGTTCTGTTCTGTTACCAGCGGCAGGCCAGAAATGCTCGATTCTCAAGAACCTGAAAAAGCGGCCATCGCAATAAGAAAATGGGGTTTGAATTACGTTGTTATTACATCTGTCACTAGAGATGATTTGCACGACGGAGGATCTGTTCATATTGCTAGAACAATTGAAGCGATCCGTCTGATGTGTCCCAAAACTACTATAGAAGCTCTTATACCCGATTTTCAAGGTAATGAAGACTCTATATTTGAGGTAGTTAGGGCAGGTCCAAAAGTTATAAGCCACAATATTGAATCTGTGGCAAGGCTCTCAAACAAGGTAAGAGATTTCAGAGCTTCTTATGAACAGTCCCTTATTGTACTTCAAAAAATTAAGGAATTAGATCCTACGATATACACAAAGTCCTCTTTAATGTTAGGTCTGGGAGAGACCGAACAGGAAGTTATTAAAACTATGAGAGATCTGAGAGCAATAAACGTGAGCATTCTCACGATAGGCCAATACCTGCAACCAAGCTCTAGGCATCTACCGGTCATGGAATATATTACACCTGAAAGGTTCGATCGGTACGCAGAAGCAGCAAGACATATCGGATTCTCTTATGTTGCTTCAGGTCCTATGGTTAGGAGCTCCTATAAGGCAGGTGAATTTCTTAGAGCCCGGCGATAGTTCACATGATTAATCTCCTTCGAGTAGATCTGATGCCAGATACTCTTCGCATGTTTTTATTATTGCGCTCTTACTGTTGCCGTGTTTGGGTAGCCAGCCAGCATTCTTAAGTTTGGAGGAATCCAACCAAAAATCAGGTACATCACCCTTCCATCCCCTTCCATCTTCAAAGTTATCTTTGAATACCATTCTTACTTTTTCACTCTTGAGAGAAAGCTGTTCGATTACTATTTGGGCTATTTGTAGGACAGTTATCGTGTCGTCCGAACCTACATTGAATACTGCTAGCTTAGACCCTCTCTGTTGACCGCCTCTATTGTTGTAGCTTTTGCTATATTTGCTGTTGGAATCCTCGTAAGTAAGGTTGGATCTATTTCTATTCTGAGCATCATCGCGGACATAATAATTAAAATCAGTTTGCATTATTTCTAATAATAGTAGCAGTGCATCAACACAATCGTCAATGTAAAGATATGATTTATTTTGTTGACCATTTCCTAGAATCTCAAGATAGCCCTGGTGGCTTGACAGCTTTTTAATGAAATCGTAAACCACACCATGTCTATTTGTTGGACCAATAATATTGGCTAATCTTGCTATTACGCACTGGATATCAAACATATGGCAATATCCAGAGATTATGGCCTCACCAGCAAGCTTAGTAGCACCATACAAAGAAATTGGATGAAGTGGAGAGTAATTTTCTGAGGTAGGTTTTTTATCAGCTTTTCCATATACTGTTGAAGAGGATGCGAAAATCAGTTGTTTTCTCTTTCTATTCACATTCTCATGGGTACTGTATGCTTGACTCTTTCTAATGGCCTCTAATAGGTTATATGTCACTCTCACATTTTGTTCAAAATCCATACGCGTATTTTTTTCTCCTATTATGACGTCTGGGTTTGCAGCCAAATGAACTATAATATCTGAACTATCAACTGCTTGCTGCAGAGAAGGATTTGATTCGTCTAACAAGTCGACATGACTAAATTCAAAGTTTGGTGAGTCTAACCATTTGTAGATATTTTCTTTGCTTCCCCTAGACAAATTATCCAAAACTATAACACGAAAATTTCTTGAATACATGAGAGCACTCACCAGAGAACTTCCGATGAACCCTGCCCCACCTGTTACGAGCACTGTCTGCATTGCCTAGACAATAAAAGTTTCCCACTTAATATCCTAATTGTCAATTGATCGAGTACTAAATAGACTTACTTGAGCTACTCGTCATGAGCAAAATTGCCAGAGTATACGCTTTCCAACGCCTCTTTAAGCCTAGGAACTGTGTCATAATCCTCAATTTCATTAGGATTTATCCACACGTACACGTCGTGCTCCCAATCCAAATTGATAACGTTATTGTTAGTACGAAAATAGAACGGGTGAACGACCCATGTAATGATCTCTGGTCTCATGTTATCAGCGGCTTCTAGGGGTTTGCCTTCGCTTACAACATGAACGTTTTGGATTGTCAGTCCAGTTTCTTCTTCAATTTCTTTGAAAGCTCGTAGAATTGGATCTTCCGATGGCTCAATATAACCGCTAATTCCAGCCCATTTTCCTTTCATAGTTTTTACCTTTTGACTCCGCCTCAAAAGTAGTACCTTACCTCGATATTCTATGAAGGCAGTAACGATATTATTTCTTGTTTTTACATTCTTATTAGGTTCACCTAATGGCATAACTTGTCTGCGTACAAGTTCAGGATTAGACTAGATATAACTACTGCCTCTTCCCTCTCCCTCCCAGCCAACTACCGTCATCACACTTCCCATATTTCTAGGTCCCTTTCTTGTATTAATTTCAAAATTCTATTCTTCTCCTTTCCAAGTCCTTTTCGGTCGATTATAGCATAAGTTACTTTTTCAACGCTTTTAGAAACCATCTGGGTAATCATGGATTCATCAATTGAATACAGGTTATGCCTGGCGGCAACTGCAGCAAGTCCGAATTCAGATTCTAATAATAACTGGTTAAATTTAGCAGGATAATGCGTTCCTCCTAAGGCTATTCCCACGCTCTTGCATTGAAAGTCCATATTTTTTCTAGTCAGCGTAGATATCAAACTGTCGCAAACTATAGAAGCTGCATTATCGTCTGCCCATTGTTTATCCGTCGAGCCGATTTCAACGAAAAGGGATGGCTTTTTTAGAGATGTGGGTCCATGATGCGTAGACTCAATTATTATCTCATAACCAGGTACTGATGATCGGTTAGTACTAATTTCATTAATGTACTGTTTTTGGAGATATGGATAGCATACACCAAGCTCCCTTGGGACGCCGCCGTAAGGATTGCTATCGAAGTTGCCGGTAAAATGGCTGGTCAGAGTGGGAATTCCGCTTTCAGAGCTGTGTCTTGAGAGGAAGATAAAAGCCTTAGTGTCAGGATGCGTGTTATCTAAGTTGTCCAAATAAAGAAGTGAACAATTGTGAGACAAATGAAGCTCAATATCCTCGTACGAGTACAAGTCAAAGATATCGCCATCATCCTTAGAAACAGAAGGCTTCCCATTTTTGTGTAGATCAGGATTTAGGTCTTCTGTTCTGCTACGATTTCGTGAGAACCCCATATGCTTGATAAGATATTCGGCCATAACAGTACTCGCAGGGTCTTTTTTCGACGCTACAAGCGTGAAGCCAGAAGTCAAGATAACTTGCCGACGTGCTAAGTAAATTTATAAATTGCGCCATACTAATGCTTGTTGAATCAAATAAATGAATCATAAACTTAAAGGAAATGATGATGATGTCAATGACATTGATGATATTTTTGATGATAACAAGGATAATATTGATAAATTTCAAAAAACTGATGATTCATCGGATACCGAATCGGAGCGTCTCCAAAATGAACGTGAATCCGAACAAGATATGGTGAAAGAAGACAGGGCACAAGGAACCGAGGGAACAGAGGAAGGTACCACACAAGAGGATGAATCAGATGTAACTTCAGTAGATACAACCAGCACTGTGACAAAAACGACTACTGCTGAAAGCAAAGATTCTTCCGACAAAGAAGCTGGAACCGCTGCTCAGTCAGCATCTGTAGTCGCACCTTCTACGATTTCTGATTCAAGGTTTTATGCTATAAGAACAACAGGTGGACAGGAGCGTGTAGTAGCGAACGTCCTGCAAAACAAGATAAGGTCAAAAAATATTGGGATCTATTCTATTCTCTTGTTGGAGAACTTCAAAGGTTATATTATTGTTGAAGCCCCTGATGCCAATGTGGCATTTCAAGCTTTGGCAGGAGTTCGACATATCAGGGGACAGATAAGAGGTGAGATTCCTTTCAAAGATATTGAAGGGTATCTTGTCAAAAAGCCAGTTGTTACAGAGCTTTCTATTGACGACACGGTCGAGGTTATCGGAGGCCCATTCAAAGCTATGAAAGCAAAAGTTACTCGAGTAGACTACGAAAAACAGGAGGCCACTGTAGTCCTTCTTGATTCGCCATACCAGATCCCAGTGACGGTAGATGCAAACTATCTCAAAAAAGCGCTACACTAGGACTTGTTTCTTCTTTGCCATCCTTAATTCAAACCTGTTTGCTAGTCAGTAGTTTTTGAATCTCACCTAAATGGCCTAGCAGCAGGACACTGTAAGGTAAAACGTACGGTTGGTTAATAGGTTTTCCTTGCAGCCGCGCCGCCTCATGTAGACCACATTTATATTTGGATCAGACTGGCGTTTGCTTGGTATATGACAGACAAAAAGGATATCTCTGCGTTGGTTACTGGGGGTGAAGCCAGTGCAGGTCCTCCTCTAGGACCAGCTTTGGGGCCAATGGGAGTAAATGTATTACAGGTCGTAAATACAATTAACGATAAAACAAAAGACTTCCTTGGAATGAAGGTTCCGGTAAAGGTAGAAGTAGACTCAGACACAAAGAAGTTCACTGTTGAAGTGGGAATTCCACCTACTGCTGCTCTGATAAATAAGGAAGCAGGGGTCAACAAAGGCTCAGGAACTGCTGGAGCCAATTTTGCTGGAAACATAAGCATTGAAAGTGCCATCAAAATAGCAAGAATGAAACTGGAAAATTCCTATGCGAGTGATGTAAAGGGAGTTGTGAAGGAAATAATTGGTACCTGTGTCAGTTCAGGAATACAGGTAGAAAACAAGCCTGCTAGAGAAATCTACGATGATATACGGGCGGGAAAATATGACGAAGCCCTGCAGAAAGTTTAAAATATCCCAAACTATTTAGATTATTTTATAAATTTTAAAGGTGATATGAAAAAGAATGTCTCTTCAAGCACAACAAGCTAGTGCCGGCGGAATGCCAGTACTAATTTTGAAAGAAGGCGCAAGTCAGACAAAAGGCCGAGATGCTCAGAAAAACAATATTACAGCAGCAAAACTAATCGCTGAAATAGTCCGCACAAGTCTGGGTCCCAGAGGTATGGATAAAATGCTCGTAGACAGCCTTGGCGATGTCACGATCACAAACGATGGTGCAACTATCCTCAAAGAGATTGATGTCCAGCATCCATCAGCTAAAATGATGGTTGAAATTAGCAAGGCTACGGATAATGAGGTAGGCGATGGAACCACTTCAGTAGTCATATTAGCAGGATCCCTGATTGAGAAAGCTGAAGACCTGATAAATAAAGAGGTACATCCTACAATTATTGTAGATGGATATAGAAAGAGCGCTACAAGAGCTATTGAAATCCTTAACAACATCGCTCAAAAGATAGATGCAAACGACAAGGAACAACTGATTAGAATAGCCAAAACATCTATGCAAACAAAGCTGATATCCAAAGAAGCTGATGAGGTAGCTGAGACTGTGGTCAGCGCTGTTCTTCAGGTGGCCGAGCGAAAGCCCGATGGAAAGGGCTTTAGAGTAGATCTTGACGATATTAAAGTAGAGAAGAAAGCTGGAGGCTCTTTAGCTGACACAAAGCTCATCAAAGGTATCGTACTTGATAAGGAAGTAGTCCATGGTGGAATGCCAAGAAGAGTCGAAAAGTCAAAAATAGCTTTAATTAATTCAGCTCTGGAAATTGAAAAGACTGAGTTCGATGCTAAAATAAACATCAATTCACCCGACCAAATGAACATGTTCCTAGAAGAAGAAAACAGAATGCTCAAGAACATGGTAGACAAACTAGTCGCTACAGGTGCTAATGTCGTCGTATGCCAGAAAGGAATTGATGATATAGCACAACACTATCTTGCAAAAGCTGGTATCCTCACAGTGCGTAGAGTTAAAGAAAGCGACATGACCAAACTCGGACGGGCAACAGGTGGAAGGATAGTAAACAACCTAGAGGATCTATCAGAGAAAGATTTAGGTCAAGCTGACCTAGTTGAAGAACGCAAGGTCGAGACAGACAAATGGGTATTTATTGAAGGATGCAAGCATCCAAAAGCAGTTACCATACTCATAAGAGGAGGGTCTCAAAGAGTAGTTGACGAAGCTGACCGCTCTGTTCACGATGCATTGATGGTTACAAAAGATGTACTAGAAAGACCAGCAATAGTGGCTGGCGGCGGAGCTCCAGAATCATATGTCGCAGGAAAGATTAGAGAGTGGTCTAACACTCTATCTGGAAGAGAGCAGCTAGCAGCTGAAAAATTTGCAGAATCAATGGAAATAGTTCCACTCACGCTAGCAGAAAATGCTGGAATGGATCCTATCGACACAATAACAGAGCTACGAGCAAGACAGGGTAAAGGATCAAAATGGACAGGGGTTGATGTAAAAAGTGCTAGGGTTGCAGATGTATCTAAATTGGATATCGTAGAACCGCTCAGCGTAAAGGAACAGATCGTTAAGTCGGCAACAGAGGCAGCCTCCATGATACTTAGAATAGACGATGTGATAGCATCAAGCAAGTCTGCTGGTGGGCCTCCAGGTGGCGGAATGCCTCCAGGTGGCGGAATGCCTCCAGGTGGCGGAATGGATTACTAAGATAATATTTCTCAGGAATCCATCAATTTCTTTTTGTCTTTCATTGAAAGGACTAGAGAAATAAAAAACTAGCTAGAATTTTTTTTAATTTTTTCTGATTTTTATTGTGATTTCTACTGTTATTTTTTGTTTCTCTAAGCTCGATATTTATTACGTCTTTGACCCAGCTTCCTGTTTGATTCAAAGTAAGTAGTTTTTTCATATACTCTTTCCATAAAATATCTCCATACGCATTCACCCATGCTCCATACTGCTCGTGTAGGCTATTATAAGCTTGGCTATGGTATACGCAGTATTTTTTACTCCTGGCGATGGCTTCTCTATAGCAAGCAAAGCATCTTTTGTTCTTTCTGTTAGTAACACTCATAATAATTTTCTATGATATTAATTGTTGCCGTTCCATGATATTAACAGTGCCGCAGCGAGCCCTGCCGTAGGTGTAGGTGTAGAGTGGGTATAGAGATCTATCTTTTAGCTACAGTCTACTAGTGTCACCCTACTTTGGAAGAGCCTCAGTAGTAATTATGATTTTACCATTAATTTTAGACTCTGCACTCCCTACATCCCTGCCATCTGGACCTCTAGCATGTGGAATATCAATTGTAAGGTTATTAAATTCCCA
>CAYTQD010000016.1:0-4331 GCA_964439995.1 uncultured Nitrososphaeraceae archaeon | reverse complement strand
ACCGGAACAATCGAGTTGGATCTAGGTTGGTGGCTACTAGGATCATTAGTTAGAGGCCGACGCAGTTTGAGCAAACAAGCAGGTCCATCGTAGCTTTTGCGTGTGCTAAGCTACAAGTCCTTGGGGTATATATTATATATTCCTTTTTTATATACAGCATTCTTGATTGAGCATTGTCGTGGTTTACTATACTAGCGGCTATCTCGCTACTCGCACTATCCTTTCTAATCATACAACAAGCAAGGGTACCAACAAGCATACCAACTACTATGTCGCAGCTAGAACAGCAGGCCACAGGCAGTGATATACAGTGTGAAGCCATGATATCTAACACTGCCAATATTACATCCACCGGACTTGATGTACTTCCTCCTGAAATAATTATGATCTATAAAGATAAGGAATATCAGGGTGAATTATCAGAATCTAAATATAGGGAAGGAGAAACATTTAGTGATCTTCAAATTCCTCCAGAAAACGTCACGGCAAATCTTCCGTCAAAAATTGTAAATATAAGTAAGGATTCATGCTTGCAATTTATTATAAAAGGAACACCCCAGACCCTTCCTCCACACAGTCTGGATGTCTCAGCCTATACTCTACAAGGTGCCTCAGTATCCGTACTCAGTGCCACAGAGAATGACACCAGCATATTTCCAATAAATCTTGATGATGGAACCTACGTACTATTAGCTGATGCAACTTGGCTTCCGACAAGTGAGCAAGTAACGGGATATGTTATTTATGAATTCCTGGTTAATGTGACTTCAGAATGACCAAATTAGTTAAGTTAGTTCGGTTTGCTGGGAGATAAAGGCATTTTTTTGTTTAATAATTTTAAATTAACGTACTTGATTTAATGTACTTATACTTGTAATACCTCCACGCTATTGTTAAATCCGTGTCCTGATCTTTTCTTGGTAATCTAACCATTCATTTTATGACTAGGACAGGACATGGCGCGTAGATTACCAATCCTTCAGCAACACTTCCAAGCAGCATTTTTTTAATGCCTGACCGCCCTCTTGTACCAACTACTATCAAATCGATATTATGTTCTTCAATATATTCCAGAAGTGTGCTCAACACAGATTTCTTGGCTATAATAAACTCTGTCTTTAATTGAATCTCTTTTTCATTTGCCTTATCCTTAATTCTATCAAACCATTTTTTCGCCTCATCTTCAGCTAATAGTACGATGTCCTTTACTGTCGAAGGTAGATTTTCTACACCTGGAGAAGAGTATAAGTATCCAATATCAGATGTCAGAACATTGATAGCGACTAGCTCTGCATCATACATCTTCGCCATAGAAATAGCACATTCTGCAGCTTTTGTGGATTCTTCTGAACCATCAATACCTACCATTATTTTCGCGCAGCTTATTACCATTGTAGTATCAATATTCCCAGTTTATTGACATTCCCTTAATCGTTAACATTGATATCAAATTATTGTAACCATAAAAGTGTCATAAATACCGATCCTTTTTACCAACATTTGGCTTAGTAGGCTTTTGTTGGAAAGGATTAGTTGGTATTTTTTGTTCTCAACAAGATTGTATTTCCTAGGTCCTTTGGTCTCAGGCCGTACTGATAGTCAGGAATATTCCACATCAAAGATCTCTAGTTATTCATTATTCAAAGTTTAAAAAGAAGTTAAAATCGAAAGGCGGATACATTATGAATATCATGATAAGGAATTCCTTTACTAATTGATAAAAATGATATTACTAGGTTATTGTAAGTCCGGTGACCAATACTTGCTTAACCTTATAGCAATGCAAACACATTCATTCATATTGGGAATGAAGGTAACCAATTCTGAAATAATATAATGAGTTATGGAAACAGAAATAGCTACGGAAATAGGCGTTATGTAGGAAGAAGGCAATCCAGCTTCGGAGGTCCGAAACCGGTGGAAATAGGAATGGAATATAACGTACGAATAACAGAACGAAGTGACAGGGGTGATGGTATTGCTCGAATACAAGGATTCGTTATCTTTGTTAAAAACGGAAGGGTAGGAGATAGCGCTAGGGTTAAGGTTACCTCTGTAGGGAGTAGATTTGCAATTGCAGAAATTTTATAAAAAAATTATTGTCGAGCTATAAAGGTGATTATCTAATTGGAAGATGATTTCGTTCCTGAACAAGTCTTATCGAATAGAAGATTTGATCCACGTCAAGAGATAAACCTGACCAGATAATTCTTCGTCGCATGTTACTTCGTTAGCCTCCGCTATACAATAAGCAGACCCCTTCAGTATCCTCGTTGCAATTTCACAGGAGTGTATTTGCTGTTAAAAGTTATTTGCTTAGTTTATTCAGAATTTCTATCATTTCTGACTGGAGTGTTTTGGGGAAATATGGGCTGGGACTTTTATAGTAGAATTAAAAAAGGCGCAGATATTTATGAAATTAACGATTACTTATTTACATTCACAGCACCAATATTGTTTCTCCTTCCATTATTAGCTCAAATCTCACATGTATTGTATTGGGCAGATACGGCAAACTATACCTACTGGGATGCTTTAGTTCTTCAGCTTTCATTAGATAAAACTATGTTAGTTAGCCTCACCTTCTTATTGATCGTAATTCGTGCTCAAAAACTTAGGGAATGGTTGATAAAGCAGACTCAAATTTATAAAGCGCAACAGAACCTCAACTAAGGGTGGTTGGTACGGTGAAGCGTTCAGATAAAAGCAGATCAAAGCCTGAGAGTGCCACACAAATAAATGTGTGCTGCCAGCGCAAAGCCATTTTGACTAAGTGAAGTAGGTTAGTAATGTCAGTTAATAGTTTGGTCATCCATAAAGATAACTCTGCAATCGCTTTACCAAGCCAGAAAGTAAAGTTGTCAGGAGCAGATAAATATTTAATGTCACTCCGCTCTAAGAATTCCAGACGCACCATGAAATCAGCGATGAATCAAATTGCAAAACTTCTAGGCTTTCCTAGTTACACTGCGGTCCCATATCACCGTATGCAATCCAGTGATGTAAATGCACTAATAGAAATAATGCGGAAACGTCATGAAATGAACCCATCGACTATTAATCTTTATTTGTCTGCGCTGAAAGGGGTATTTAAATATTGCTGGGAGGCTGGTGAAATAGCTTATGAAGATTACCTTAAATTAAAAACAGTTAAGCAGCTAAAAGGTAAACGAGTAAAGCGTAACAAGGTAGTTGTTAGTAAACCGCTGGTAAAAAATATCATTTCTCATTGCACAGCTGGTGGTAATACAAAAAGCATCAGAGATGCAGCAATTATAGCTGTGCTTACCGGTTGTGGATTAAGGCGAGAGGAAGTGGTTTCCATCCGTATAGATGATTATGACAAAGAAAGCCGCAAATTTTTAATTCGAGGTAAAGGGGATAAAGAAAGAATTGTGCCTATCCCATTTTACGTCATGGCCTTGGTAAATCAGTGGCTCGTTATAAGAGGATATGAAAGTGGGGCGCTTTTCGTTAAGGTCCATCGTTCTGGCGCCATATCTTCTCGGTTGGCAAGTATGTCCGGGCAGGCAATATATAACCTTCTCCACCAAAAATGTATTGAGCTGGGTATAGATCGCATACATCCACATGCGATGAGACATTACTTCGGTACGACGTTATTACGTTCAGGGGTAGATATAGTAACAGTAAGAGACTTACTCGGACATGAAACTATTACTACTACTGAAACCTATATAGATCAAACCGAAGAAACGCTGATGGATGCATCACGGTTCATTGAGTTATAACGATTGACGTGTTCATTTTAACTATCAAATGTTGAGGAAATTACTGCACTGTAAAGCTCTACGGTTTTATTGGTCTGTGTTACTAGTCCTCTCTCGATAGATGCGGCAATGTGTTGAGGCTCTGTTTGTGCCGCATAAATAATATAAGGGGTCTCATTGCCTTGTGCTCTCATTTCGTCATATAGCCCATATCCTGCAAAGCGAGGGTCATCAGGCCGTCTGAAATCACTTATTACGACACTTATATTCTGATTGTCCATCGTCCGTAGAGCCTCTTCACCATTACGTACTTGAATAACGGAAAATCCTATTTGTCGGAATGCCCTTATTTCATACTGAACATTGCTAGGGTTATCATCTACCCAGAGGATGACTTTTTCAGCAAGATTTTGCACTTCAATTTTGTCTGATGTCCTTTTTATTTGCTCTTCTTCTTCAGCAGACAAAGAAGAACCGGATTTTCTTCTTTCCAGCTCGTTGAAACTTTGTAGAGTTCGCATTTCAATCGATATAGCATTTTGATGGTCCTTTGTAATTTTGACGTTACCAATATTGCTAATGAAACCTGCAATAGGTTCT
>CAYTQD010000015.1:18952-26767 GCA_964439995.1 uncultured Nitrososphaeraceae archaeon | reverse complement strand
TGGGCCCAGAGGGACTCGAACCCTCGACCAACTGCTCCGCAGGCAGCCATTCTGTCCAAGCTGAACTATGGACCCCATCAATTTTAAGGATTTACTTACCATATATGAAGCAACTTAATGTTTCCTAGCGGTGTAGTTGCAACACCACTGGAAAAGGAAAATCAGTTCCTTCTTAGACTGTAAAAAGTCAAATTGTGGATGTATTAAGTACTTTTCTGTCCATGAAGCATTCATTTCTAAAAGATCTAAAGAATAGGATTCTGCTATTTGATGGGGCAATGGGCACAGAAATTCAAAAGCTGTCTCCACGATTGGAAGACTTCCCAAACAAAAAGGATGGTTTTAACGATGGCCTAATCCTTACTAGGCCTGAGTGGATTAAGGCAATTCATGCGGGATATCTTGCTTCAGGAGCAGACTGTGTCGAAACTAACACCTTCGGGAGCAATATGTATAAATTGCAAGAATATGGATTTGGAGAGCAGACCGTTGACTTCAATGCCAAGGCTGCTCGGCTTGCTAGAGAAGTTTGCGACGAGTTCAGTGAAAACCCTAGATATGTCATCGGATCTATGGGACCATCAGGATACCTGCCTAGCTCTAACGACCCAGACCTTGGTTCTAAGACGCCAGACCAAATTAAAGATGCGTACGTACCTCAGGCAAAGGGACTTATACAAGGGGGTGTTGATGCGCTGTTAATAGAAACCAGTCAAGACATACTTGAGGTTAAGATGGCAATCGAGGCATCTCATGACGCGATGGAAAGTTTATCAAGACAGGTAGCTATTATCGCAAACATAACACTTGACCGGTTTGGAAAGATGCTGTTAGGCACTCCTGTGCAGGCAGCATATACCACCGTAAGTAACATGGGAATAGACGTGTTCGGCCTTAACTGCTCCACAGGACCTGCTGAGATGCTACCAAGTGTAAGATGGCTAGATGAACAAGGAGACTTGCCTATACTTGTAGTACCCAATGCCGGCATGCCTCGCAATGAAGGTGGCAAAGCTGTATACAGTATGACTCCAGCTGAAATGGCACGGATACTGGAAGACTTCGTTACAAGATTTGCAAATGTCAGAATTATTGGAGGATGCTGCGGAACGAATGCAAATCACATCTATGAATTACGAAAGATGTTAGACAGGTACCTAAAATAGCTTTCCGTAACGTTTAGAACTTCTTATATCAGCTAATATATTACTTTAATGTCGAGGACTCGGCCTACCATTCCAAGAATAAGTTCTGCACTCAAGGCTGTAGAGCTGAGGCAAAAACCCCCACCACTCATAATTGGCGAACGACTCAACGCCCAAGGGTCCAAAAGGGCAAAAGATATGGTTTTGAACGAAGATATCGATGGGCTCTTAAGCTTAGCTAGGACACAAGTAGAAGACGGAGCACACTGCCTAGATGTTTGCGTCGCAACAACAGAAAGAAGCGATGAAGCCCAGCTAATGACAAGACTTGTCAAGCGGCTCAGTCTAGAGATTGAAGCTCCTCTAGTTATAGACTCAACTGACCCAGACGTTATCGCAGCAGCCGTCAGACAGGTTCCCGGAAAACCCGTCATCAATTCTGTAAATCTTGAGGGTGACGGTTCCAGATTTCATAAACTAGCTCCTCTAATGTCTAAGTTCGGTCTAGCTGCAATCGCGATGTGCATAGGTCCTAAGGGTATGGCAAAAACTCCAGAAGAAAAGCTAGAGACAGCACTTCTACTATTTGAAACTGGCAGAAAGTATTCTTTAGATCCTGGGCAGTACATATTTGACGTCCTCACTTTTACGCTGGCCACTGGCGAACGGGAGTTTACAGATTCGGCTAAAAGTACACTTAAAGGAATAGAACTGGTTAAAAAGAATATTCCTGGGTGTTTCACTGCCCTAGGTCTTAGCAATATCAGCTTCGGGCTTGAGATTGGGGCTAGGAAGATATTAAATTCGGTCTTCCTCCATCATGCTTTGAATGTCGGATTGGATGCGGTAATTATTAATGCAAAAGATATCATTCCTTACGGCGAGATACCAAAGACTGAAAGGAGACTCGCCGAAAACCTCGTCTTCAACAATAGCCCAAACGCGCTTTCAGAACTGATCTCCTATTTCCATCACATGGCTCCTTCTTATAATGGGACACCGACAATAGGAAAACTGGAACTAGATAGATCTTGGACTGCTAGTAGAAGATGTCATTTTAGAATAGTGAACAGAGTCAGAGAAGAAATAGAGAACGATGTCGTAGCTGCTATTGCTGAGACCATACCCATAGGTACTAAAAAGAGGGTTATTTCGCGAGATGACTCTAACGGAACGAGGCTAGTACTAATTGCACCTAAAAATACTCTCCATGAGGCTGCTGTGCAGGTATTGAACAAGGTGCTATTGCCCGCTATGAAGGAAGTTGGAGATAAATTCGGAGCAGGTGAATTAATCCTGCCGTTCGTTCTGAAATCCGCCGAATGTATGAAATCAGCCGTGGCTGAACTTGAAAAGTATCTCATAAGGCAAGAGGGAGTAAGCAAGGGAAAACTCGTCCTTTGTACGGTGTATGGAGACGTACATGACATAGGGAAAAACTTGGTAAAAACCATATTTGTAAATAATGGATACACCGTTTATGACCTGGGTAAACAAGTTCCACTTCAAAGTATAGTTGACAAGATTAAAGAAACCAATGCAGACGCTGTAGGACTATCAGCGCTGTTGGTATCAACTTCTAAACAGATGCAGTACTTTCTAGAGTATGCCAGGAATAATAAAATGGACATTCCAGTTCTGTGTGGTGGCGCGGCTATTAATAGCGACTATACCAATAGGATAGCAAAGGCTGGTGGCATATATGGAGCAGGAGCATTCTACTGCAAAACTGCTTTCGATGGGCTAAGAGTAATGAACACACTTATGTCTGACGACAAAGTCGAGTTTATTTCCAAATGGCAAAAAAAGATTGAGACTTGGCAAGAAGGGAAACCTCGTCTTGAGAAAGTGATGGCAGCCGAAAGAAGCAGTATAGTACCGGTAAGTCCACCGATCCCCCCTCATGTTAATCAAAGGATTCGCCTCGACTCGAGTCAAATAGGGCTTGACGAAGTTTGGAATTTTCTTAATAAGAAATCCCTTTTTATTCTTTCATGGGGTATTAGGGGGTCGGCAGACGGCCAACTATCTGAACTGTCGTACAAATTGTTTGAGGAATGGAAATACAGGGTGAGGAAAGAAAGGCTTTTTGAACCAAGTGTAGTCTACGGTTATTTTAATTGTCACAACAGAGACAACAAGCTGGTAGTCGATTTGCCAGAACAGCAAGGTGAGGTTGCATTTGACTTCCCAAGATCTACAAAAGCCAAACACTTGTGCCTGACTGATTATTTTGGCGAAAATGATATAGCTGCATTTCAATGTGTTACCGTTGGGAATCGGGCTGTTGAAGTTATTGACGAATGGAATAGGCAGAATCTCTATACTGACGCCTACTACTTGCATGGCTTAGCAGTCGAAACTGCTGAAGCATTGGCAGAATGGACTAACAATAGGATAAGAGATGAGCTAAAAATTGGGCACGACCGGGGGCTTAGATACAGCTGGGGTTACCCTAGCTGTCCTGACATATCACAACACCATATGGTATGGAAAATCCTCGAGCCGTCAAAGTCAGGAATGGACCTTACAGAAGCTGGCCAGATAATTCCTGATCAGTCCACAGCTGCAATAGTAGTTCATCACCCTGAAGCCGAGTATTTTGTGCTATGAAACAATGGTTCGAGTCATGAATTCTTGGTTCGAGAGAAATGTTAGATCTATTGAGGACGGCAAGAAGCTTGTTATTTGAGTGAGTCAATGACCACTTCACAACGAACTATCAAAAATAGAAACTTCCGAGAAGATATATGCAACAACATAAATTGAGTAGTTGTTAATGGTCATTAACGATTTTGCCTTTGCTTGCTCCCTAGACGAGTCGCCACCATACTTTACATACGAAAGACAGACAATGTTAATTATCCAGTCTAAAGACCATTCAATTCGAAATACAAATGGATTTCTTCACATAGAGCCATTTATCGAATCCCTTATTTCCCATGAGTCTGTCCACGTACTTATAAGAAAATTAGAGGGAGAAGAGATATCAGATTCACTTGACGATCTAGAAGTCATTGTAGAACGCAATGGTTCCAAATTCCAGGTCACTCTCAACAACATGCTTTTTGCAAGAGATAGATCCGGAATTGTGGTGTAATTCACATAATAATTTCCCGGCTTATCAGGAACGAAATTGGGTCTACTGCCTTCCACCAAATTGTACAAACTCTGAGATCAGTTTTATTATGAAACCTACTCCTCCTACAGCGCCGATAGCAAGGAGAACAAGACGCAGATGCGTCTTATAGTCTTGCATACTGGTTTTTTTTGCTAACTTCAGTACCTGAATTACCTCGACAACCTTGCGTCGCATGTACGGAAATAGGACAGGCAGACTTATCAAATAGCTATTCTACTAAACTTTTAATATAATTTGAATGTACCGGCTCTAAGCACTGCTACCTTGTTAGAGATGTCTTGAACGCGTATACCGGCTCTTTTTCAGTCCTTTGCATTTCAACAAATGTTTCAGTGTTTTGTACCCCCTCAATTTTTCCGATTCGTTCAATTATGACATTATGCAATTCCTCCAATGTACGTGCATTCAAGTTAACTATAATGTCAAATCTTCCAGTTACCTCTGATAAGGTTCTGACTTGAGGAATTTTCGTTAATTCGGAATGTATCGGTTCCTTCAATTTAGGATCTCTATTTATGCCTACGGTAGCCCTAACATTAATCCCCAGCATTTGTTCGTTGACAATCACGGTGAATTTTTCGATTAAATTTCGCTTGACAAGACGCTTTATTCTGCTGTACAAAACGGACGCATTTATGTTCAGTTTCTTGCTGAGCTGCGGAACTGAAATACTTGCATCTTTGCTTAGTTCTGATAATATCCGCATATCCAACTCGTCGAATCTTTGCAAATTTTATCCCAGTTTATGGTTCCAGTTCATATTAATAAATGTAGTCAGCATCATGGCATGGGAGTAGTGTGTGAAGATAAGACAGGTGTAGGTACGTTGCATGAGTCTCCACTTTGGCAGACGGACTACGTAATCCTAACGATTTTAGTATCGTACAACTCCGTTAACACAAAGCGAGGTCTCAGACAACGTTTTATATAATTCTTGTTGAAATTGCTAGTATGTTTGGAAAAAGTAAAATTCGGTCTGGTGAATATATTTTTGTAGTTCAAAAAGATGGAAATTATGTTAGGCTTATTGTCGGACGAGTTCAAGATGTGAATGGTAGTATGATTCATGTCAATGGCTTTTATATACGCCCATTAGGCTTGATCGATCGTGTAGAATCAGGAGGAGGAAAAGGTAGGCCGTCCGAGGTTCTTAACAATCCGGATCCTAACAACTGTATATTTATGCTAATAGATAGAGTTGAAACCGGCATGTTTAACCAGCAAGTGAACCAGAGTGTTGACAAAACCTTCTGGATAAATGAACAGCGGTACTTCGTACTGGACGGATGGGTAAGAGAAAATCTTCCAGACATGTTCGCGGATGTATTACGAGCAACGTCCGAGGACCAGAGACTCCAGGCACGAGGGATCCTACTTGAAAAAATGAATTCTCTGTATGAAAAGGAACTGAAGGAACATCTTTATGCAGTAGCTAGAAGCACAAGGGTTCTCTAATCTTGTACCTTGCAAATTTCTATTTGCGACTGTCTAACTGGCTTCCCAGACTTGAAAGTTTTATATTATGTTATGCCAAATCAAAAGCGACTTAACCATGGAATACATATACGCCGCTTTACTTTTACATAAATTAAAACAAGATGTAACAGAGGAAAATGTTAAGAATATTATAAAAGCAACTGGCACATCACCAGACGAAGTGAAAGTAAAGGCTTTGGTGGCAGCTCTAGCAGATGTGAACATTGATGATGCGCTAAAAGCAGCCCCTGCGGCTGTTTCTGCACCTGCTGCAGCTACTTCCGCGCCAGCTGCTGAAACCTCCCCTTCAGATGCTCCAAAGGAAGAGGAGAAGAAGGAAGAAGAAGCTCTTGAAGGCCTTTCGTCATTATTTGGGTAGGTCAGTTACTTAAAGCTGACCTTGCTGGAGTCTAGAGGACATTCAAGCGGTAGTATATCCTTTGTAAGCCAAACTCGCAGCAAGTAGTCTAGCGTGTAGCTCTGCTTCAGGAAAATGAAACTCTTCTAGAGTTTTGCTTGAAATATATTGAGATTCACGAGTTAAGGCAATTGCGTTTTGTTGCGCCTTCCTTATCAAGGGCTTAGTTGTAGCGTTAGTAACATACGCAGACTCAGTTGCCAAAACGACTGCTTCATAGAACGATCTTACCAATTCATCCCTGTACTTAGTGAAACTGATATTAAGGTCACTTTCATCGAATATCAAGCCTTCAGAAATGGCAAATGATATTGATATTCTTGCTTCAATTGGCTTTATGTTGAGTTTACTCAATAGTGAAGCAAGCTTCTGAGAAATTACCTGGCCCGGTCTTGCCACCACAGTGTCCTTGTTTATCCAGATACTACCATGGTCTATTCTTGTCACCACATTTGCCTCCTTGAACTCGGAGAGAACCGGACCAGGAGTAATACCCGTATTTCCAGCTGGAATTATTATTTCGCTACTGGCGACGTCTCCACCTTTAGCTAACAAATATACCTTATTTCTTGAAAGTGCCGAGTTAAGCTTAAATGGATTAACTTTTGTAAACATTAGCGCGCTCTGGCCTTCAAGTTTTTCACTCAATCTATCCAAGCCTGCTACTCCTTTCACATTCTCAAAGGCTTTTTTTGCAATTTTGTTTTTAATCATTGTGATCTTAATTTCGTCTTTAAATTTTTTGCGGATTGGCATAAGTTGCGTAGCCCTAACGTTATTCATTTTTGAGAGTGCTATAACGTCGAATTCCTTAGGAAGGGTTTGTAACTCATTGTACATCAGACGCTTTTTCTTAGGATAACTGCGTTGACCTCGTACCTCTGACCCGTTAACGGCTGAAGTTTTCAAATTTTGACCCTTTTATCTTTATCTTGCCGACCTCAATCTTGCTGCTTTACCCATTGAAAACTTTACCAAAGCGTTGCTAATGTTCTTTTCACCCTGAGGTAGTTTCTTTTCGACAGCAGCGATCACGGTGCCAGCATTTGAGGCCAATTGAGAATCATCCATCTTTTCATCCCCAATCTTAGTAGACACGTTTAGCTGGTTCTTTGCCTTCGCACGTACAGAGCTTCTCATCCTCGTGGCAATGGATTCTATTGGAGCACCATACGGTAATGGCGTTGGCATCTTGCCCTTAGGTCCCAGAAACTGTCCGAGGGATCGACCAACCGCAGCCATTAACGACGTATCTGAAAGAAAGAAGTCATATTCTCTTACAACCTTCCTTGCTTCTCTCTTATACGTACCTAGCCTGTCGAGCTGGTCCTGTTCTATTACCATATCGATCCGAGCCTTTCTCGCTCTAGTACCTAAGTCTCCTGATCCTACAACACATATAGTTGCCTCACGACTTGGTTTATGTGGTAATGTAATCACTTCGTTAATACTAAAACCCTTTTTAACATCTATTTCTTTGAGCACGAGAGTTAGATCAACTGATTGAGTGAAGTTACGTTGACCAGCCATTTCCCGAGCCTGCCGTACCAATTCCTTTAATTGGGACTCTACAACCATACTAGACGTAGTTTTTCCTGATAAAGCTACTTAAAATCGTTTATCCAATTCAATTT
>CAYTQD010000015.1:0-18852 GCA_964439995.1 uncultured Nitrososphaeraceae archaeon | reverse complement strand
ATCGTTTATCCAATTCAATTTTTTCTTCAAATCTCTGGGTCTCCACTTAAGAAACTCCAATGGTGGGCCCGGTGGGCTTCGATCCCACGACTTCCGGCTTTCTTCGTCAGATTTAGAAGGCAGGCGCTCTGTCCAAACTGAGCTACGAGCCCTTGTCAAGCTCTTAGTACGACTGCGTCTATATAGACACTGTAAAATGTTAGCCATCCTTTATAAAATATTTATGCAAAAGGTTCGAGCGGTAGATTACGACTGGCCAGATGGAGGTAACAAAAAAAATTATGACTCAATATATAATAGAAAGACCAACCTAGGAGTTTTAGATGGTTGTCTGCTTTAGCAGTATATATTATACTGGCATTACATGGTTGGGTTGAATAATGGAACTAGAAACTGTAATTCCTAAGGGGAAGTTTATGATCGCGGATGAAAAAGATAATAAGCTTGACACAAAACGCACGCTAGAGGAAGCCTTTCAAATTTTTGGCGAAAATTCACGCAAATTCAAGAAGACAAGAGAACTACTGCGTGCTGCAGGTAAGATAGATGTAGGTATCCTCTCTCATGAAGTCGCAGCCGAAACTAGGCTGTACAAGCTTTTACATTATCGTCCATTGGTTAGCAGGACAGCTAGGACACCAATTCTGGTTGTGTATGCATTAATGAACAAGTCTTATATTTTAGATTTGCAGCCCGATAAGAGCTGGCTACGCAATTTGTTGAGTCAAGGTTTTAATGTCTACCTCATAGATTGGAAAAGCCCCACTAATATTGACAAGTTTGCGTCATTTGACGACTATGTAAATTATTATATCGATGATTGCGTCGACTTCGTTAGAAACGAAAACTCTGTCGAGAAACTGACATTACATGGATACTGCCTGGGTTCGACCATGAGTGCTATGTATACATCCCTACATCAAGAGAAGGTACGAAACTTGGTGACCATAGCGCCAATAGTTGACACTGAAAATGACGGGACGGTTCTTGCTAATTTTGCCCGACATCTTGATGTAAATAGAATAACTGAAACTCTGGGAAACTTTCCTCGGGAATATCTCTACGCATGCTTCGCAATGTTAAAACCCTTCAAACAAGGTGTAAACAAGTACATCAATCTGGTAGAAAATGTCGATAACGCAAAGTTTGTCCAGAACTTTCTACGTATGGAAAAGTGGCTTTATGACACACCCATGATTGCTGGGCAGACATTTAAGCAGTGGATCGAAGATATTTATCAAAAGAACTTGCTGGTTAAAAATGAGATGAAGATAGGCGATAGTGTAGTAGATCTTTCTAAGATAAATGTTCCAATGCTAAATATAGTTGCAGAGGAAGATCATCTTGTCTCACCCCAATGCAGTGTCGCATTGAACGATGCCGTATCAAGCCTTGACAAGAGGTTGATGCATTTTCATACTGGTCACGTAGGTCTTATCGCTAGTAGCTACTCACAAAACACTGTGCTTCCTAAAGTTGGCCAGTGGTTGAAGGCCAGATCACAATGACCAATACAGTTATTTATCTTGATTGCCCTTCTTCTTCCGTTCGATAGGAACAACGATGACTTGTACCAAGTCACCGTCTGCTATGTTTAATGCATTTCTCTCTGCCTCAGGAATAGAAATTCGGCCTCCGCTCTGAACCGTCGTTTTAAACATAGCATTATAATATGCAAGCCCTTGGAGCATAGAGAAGAAGTTCTGCATGGCATCCTGTTGTATTGAAGTAAATTGTTTGATAAAGTCCCTTTGAGCATCGCGTCCCTTCTCCAGAACATTCTTGAATGGTGTTGTTGATTCATCAGTCGTTTCTGTATTATTGCTCATTTGTGGAATATGTACAACCGACGATTTATATTAACATAAGGTTGCGTTTACGGTTTTACAAGTCGCTATCCTCTCAGGAATCTTAGTACAATCTCGTTGAATTCATCTGGCTTTTCGACAAATGGAGTGTGTCCAGAGTTACCAATAATGGTAGGCTGGCTGGCAAGTAATTTGGAATAAGCTAGAGGTATCATTCTATCGTTTTCCCCCCATATTAGCAATTTAGGTACATTAGTAATTTTTGACAGCCATCCAATTAGATCTTGGGAGTCCCTCATTGCCAACAATGTTGACATAAAGGCGTATTTTGCGTTGGGTAGTCTCATTCTATTCATGAAATCTCGAACAGTGTCTTCCGTTACACTGCTCTGATCTTGGGACATCTCCTTAAAGGCTCTCATTGTGTTCTCATATGTAGGATACAACGCAGCCATGACGTACTGATCTAGCGTACGAGTCGATGTTCGCATCACTCCGGAGGGAGCTACTAAAATTAGCTTCTCAACAATCTCTGGATTTCTCGCTGTGAACTGTGTCGCCAAATATCCACCAAATGAGGATCCAATGATGTGTAATCTCTTAACTTCTAGCTTGCTCAAAAAATCTTCAAGAAATCTAACAAAAAAATCCATTGTGTACTCGACGGTAGGTTTATCGCTATATCCAAAACCAATAATATCAGGCATCACCAGTTCGTAGTACATCGACAGTGTAGGAGAGACATACGACCACCTATCGGCTGAGGCACCAATGCCATGCAACAGAATGAGTGAACTCTTACTTGAAGGACTCTTATTTGCATAATGTACATATCTTATATTATAGCCGCTCACATCTA
This sequence comes from uncultured Nitrososphaeraceae archaeon, assembly GCA_964439995.1. GTDB lineage: Archaea > Thermoproteota > Nitrososphaeria > Nitrososphaerales > Nitrososphaeraceae > TH5893. Next base: position 16,185 of record CAYTQD010000015.1, on the reverse strand, counting down.
CTAGCTTCGTTGTCGCGTTGGTATTCGGCAAGTGTCCCTAGGTCAATGATTAGTTGATTTAACAGGTTTAATAATATTTTACGAACATACATGCAGTGTCCTAGATACATACTCTTATTTACTCCAAGCCAATTCACTACAATTGAGATGTCCAACAACGAGATAGATATAAAGCTGGTAGAAAAAGAAATATTGCCTCACCGAGAGGTACATGGAATAATTTATATCAACCACGCAAGCAGGTTCGATAGCATTGCAATTAATTCACATATTGAAAATTCAAGTGATATTTTCAATTACACGAGACTGGATAGCAAAAAGATCAATCATAAATACGCTAGACTATCAATATTTAGGGAAGACCTGCAAGACAAAAAAAAAATAGAATTTACTGCAGTGACTGGACACAAGCCAGCGGGCAAGTTTACCAATGCTAAATTTAGAGTAGCTGTTGTTCAAGAACATAAAGAGATTGCCTCAGCAATAGTATTGGTTAAAATATTAGGTCAAGGTTCGTGATCTATAGCTCCACCTATCTACAGTGGGGTTACTACCATAAATGGTTTAGAATCGTCCTCTTTCAACAGCTACCTTACCTGTCATCCACGGATGTGGTTCACAATGGTAAGGATATTCGCCGACCTCAGTAAATATGAACTCATATGTCTGCCCTGGGGCCAACAACCCAATTGTTGCTAAGGAATCGAATTCACCACTTGTAGGGTCGTTGTATCCTGTATCAGTTGTAACTGTATGGGCAGTAGTGTCCTCATTGGACCATATTACCTTATTCGTTTCGCCTAGGTTAGCGGTAACCTCTTTTGGTTCGAAATTTTGAGTCTGTGAAGGCTGAGCAGAGCCCTCTATGATACTAACACTAATCGTTTCAGGGGGATTTAGGACTTCTTCAGAGACAATAGGTTTCGCATTTATTTGAGGAATATAGACAAATTGATAATATGCCATGCTCAGGCCAACCGCAGCCATAAAAGCAATTACACTGATACCACCGGCATAATTACTCGTAATCTGCATGTCCCTGATAACTGAGTCAAGATAATTAACATATAAAGCTTATTTGAGAACTCAAAGCTTTTGTCTTCCTGCATTTACGGAATTCTTCTTAGCGACATCATCCTCTGAGACAACTAATTTGGAGTCAGTCAATTTTCCAGAGGTTGCGTTCGTAGTACCTGCTGGAGCGCTTGTCTGAGGTGTGCTAGATCCTAATGACTTCTGGGTGGGGGGGGTCACTAACGGCTTTTCTTCCCTAAGGGATGGAGTAAGAGAGGGAGCCACGCTAGGAGGAGAAATGGCAGGCTGGGTTGTTTTTGGTGGTGCAGTTATAATCTTAGGAGGAGCAGACTTAGCCATGGCTCTTCCATACCTGAATAGGTGAAACATTGCAGCAAATACAAGCATTATTATCCCAATAACAAATAAGGAATAATTTTTCATTCCTGCAAGTAAAGCATAGTACGCTGCAATATTGAGATAAACCTGAAATGCAAGAAGTGCAATGAATACTATATATATCCATTTCTCTGGGAGGCTGATTGAGGTTTTACCGCCTGGTTTCTTAGGCTGCAACTTGGCGTTGGCTTCGGCATTTTTGGCAAGCTTTATCATCATATATGTAAAGCCGAAGGAAAGTGGAACCAGTAAAATCATGACCAGATAGAAGAAGATAGGATCGATGACTAATCTCTCTAAGAGCGATAGTGTTCTATCCGGGTCTATATAGAACCCCCAGTACGTAGTAACGATTATTTGGGCTAGACTGGTTATACCTATTGCCGTTATTATAGGCCTATCTTTCCAGGAGAATTTCTTGTAGCGGTCAATGAAAGGAATGATTAGCAAGGTAAATATGAATAGTCCGGGCCACGCAACACCAGTCACGAATTTATCGTATTGCGTTCGTAAGAACGCGTACAAACCAGTTAAGTACCATTCTGGTACAGTGATGCCAGGCGGAACGTTAGGATCGAACTTGAGACCCATTTCCACTGGAAATACGCCACCCGTAAGCATGATAGCTCCAGTGATTGCCATGACCATAGGTACATCAAATACAAGAAATCTGGGGAAATGTACTACCATTAAACCTAACATTGCTATAGGGAGAAGGAATACGTGGAACGCATAGAAACGCAAGACAAAATCATGGAATCCTGCCCCAAAAAACGCGTCCCGCATCTCTGGACCTATAACCGGTATAGAATTGGTCAGAGAGGCAGCTATGGATATTGCAAGTTCTGCTCTTTCACTAAATATAATATCGTAACCCGTAAACGCCTCCAGGATCGTAAGAACACCCAAAATAATTCCAGTGACCCAAAGAATTTCATTTCTAATCTTATATCGTCCACTAAAGTATTGGTAATACATATGAAGAAGTGCCACCATCACCATTGCGTTCGACGCGTGGTAGTGAATATTACGCATATGGAATCCGTAGGGAATTACATCATTTATGTTCTCAACGCTATCCCATGCTCTATCCAGAATTGGCTCATACCAGAGCATCAACAGAGCTCCCGTTATTCCGAGAATGATAAATATAACGAACGTAAGCATCCCCAAGAAACCAAGTGGGCTTACGAATCGGGTAGGAAACGTAAATTTCATACCCATGAATAGAGTTCGCTCTATACCTGAATAGACCCACCTCAGAAATACTACTAGGCTGTTTTCACGCTTTGAGGAAACGACCAAATCCTACTATCCCGTTCTCGTCCACGTTCCAGTTTGGAGGCTTTATCCAGATGTCTCCATTATTGTCAACCTCGAGACCCAGTCTTGGAAGGACATTTGATGGGGGGGACTGCAGGGACGCGGGGCCTGCAAAAGCCTTTCCTGTCAAAGGATCGTACATACTCCCATGACATGGACATTCTCCTCTCTTCCTTCCCGGCTCGGGCCAGTATTTCCAAAGACACCAAAGATGTAAACAAACCATGCTAAACATCCTAAAGGCCGTAGCGTCATTTTTGTTCCCACCGAGTTCTTCAGGTAGTCTTATAAATTGCCAAGCTCTAAAAGCCTCCTGATTCAAAGTAGGATCATCAGTTTTGGGGTAAATAACTGCTTCCGAGTGATTAACTGGAAAATTATTAACATTGGCTTGTGACCCATCGGGTAACTCAACCGGTGATCTTTCTGACACAGATGCACTAGGATTTGGTAGAAATTTTCCCCAGTCGATGAACGGAATAAAGGTTACCACGGTACCTGCCGCAGCCATTAACTTCAAAAAGTCACGCCGTGAGATCCTTCGACCCTCACGTCGTTGCTGCTCAAACATATTATGAAGAAATCGGTCCTAAGATGTCTATAAACTTTTGCTAATCCTCATCCTAGAGCGAGGTAAAACATAAAACTGTAGCTGAACCGTATGCAAGGTATTACATTTTGTTCTCCAGATCTATGAGAGGAAGATCAGAGGTCTTATCCCAGAAAACCTTAAGCTGATATAATTATTTTGACAATCGTATTCTAGCTATGCCATTCAAGTATTGCACCTGATCTACTTTGGGGTTAACAGCGCCTTCAGGCAGTTTAGCCATCAGTTCGTATTTCCTTGATCCATTAGCAAAAATGTGGACGCTCCTGCTATCGGGCTCATATCTGGCATCGATATTAGAAGAGTCAGACACTCCTCGAATCTCTACTATTATTTCATAGAAATCAGGGCCCTCTATTACCTCAGGAGCAGCCTTAGGCGCAGCATCTTCGATTCTTGGCCTTTCTCTTCGAATTGACTGGAGTCCCTCAGTGCGAGGCAACTCAACTGGACCTTGTGCAAGCATTAGCTTCGATATATATCCTGTTCCAAGACCTACAACAAAACCACCTATGTGTGCCAAGTAGGCAACACCACCAGGACCGCCAATGAGAGCAAAGATGATTTGTAAAATAAACCAAAATGGAATATACGCAATAGCTGGAATTCTCACAGTAGTAATGAAAAATGCAAATATAATCGTAAAAACTTTTGCTCTAGGAAACATCACCAGGTATGCCCCCATGACTCCAGAAATAGCACCAGAAGCGCCAACAGCTGGAATTTCTCCCCCGCCAACATTCACTGCATACAGGCTATGCAAGAATGCTGCGGCCATTCCCCATCCAATATACATAAAAAGATATTTGATACGGCCAAATCTATCCTCCAAGTTGTCGCCGAATACAAACAAGAAAACCATATTCCCTATAATATGGGCTGTACTACCATGCATAAACATGGATGTGACCATAGATGCGATATTCCCTTGGAGCACAGATACTGGAACTGCACCATAATTTCTGAACAGGGTTTCAGTTGCAATAGGATTCGAGAAGAATCCAGTTACACTTACTTCCCATATAAACACTATAGCGTTGATCGCAATAAGACTATAATTTAGATAAGGTCTACCATGTAGCCTCTCGGTATCGTCATGAATAGGGAACATTGGTATATTTCTGTTGACCTTAAATCTTGCCCAGTTGCGTTTTTTAGCTTACGATCCTCCGAACGGATTGAATTTAGGCATATCACTTCCTTTTTCACTGTGTGCCTTTCGAGTATGTCTTTTCAACCTTTCCTTGTCTTCAAATTTCATATCACAATACCTACAATTGACCAACCCTTTTTCTTCCTTTTTCTTCCTCCTGAATAAATTTAGCTTAAACATAGTTTATCAAAGTGTTAACTCCTTCATTAAAGTTTGCTGTCTACCACAGCAAGGTAACGATGACAGTACATAAAGACATTAACCTCACTATGACATTACTATCATAGTTAAAGTTGACTTTACTCCATTCAACTTCCTAAGCTTCCACGTAATTGTTTCCTTAACTTTTTCCATGGTGTCAGCCTCAAGCTGCGCAACTATGTCGTAGACCCCGTAAACCTGAAAAACCTCTTTCACCCCCTCTAGCTTTCTCAAATCTTGTACAATTGAATCTTCACTTCCTAGCTCGGCATTCATCAACACGAAAGCCTGCGGCATTATTATTTAATGAAGGAATAAAGAAATATAAAAAGATAATGAGGTCAGGTATGGGATGTGCATTCAATCTTTTTATGCTAGCTGAGGGACGCTATGCATTATACTTCGTGACTCAGTTTGCTTTCCTCAAATGGTCCTGCTTTTTCCCATTGATATGAAAAGAAGTCCTCGCACCAATCATGAAATTGGTCAGTATTGCCATAGAACATTACATTCAAGTCAGGTTCACCCTTTAGACTTGGAAATATAACACAGGCATATTTTTCGTTGAATATAGTCATGACACCCACAGATTCTACCATGCGTCTTTCTACAAGGCCCTGGGCAAGCAGTTTGTGCCATCCAATCTTTTGTAGTATCTTTGTGCGCCCTCTGGGAACTATTGCGTTGCGAGGGAAAATATACGAAAATTTAACTCCAGATTGGACCTTGGTACCAAGTGTTTCTATAAGATCCAGGGGCACCTGTGCCATTATTTCCTTTATATAAATGTCAGATTCGCAGTAAAGGTTTTTCCATCTTTGGATAATCGCCATAACCCCGTGAACTACTTCGCATCCTTGAAGTGAACTTATTCTCTGAATGAATTTTGAAGGCAGGTTTCCAAGACTATGTTCAAGAAAGTACTCCTGTTGCGAAGACAAGAAGGCGTAACCAGGAATAAGTGAGGCGATGATTTTTCCATAAGGCGTTAATGCAAATTTACCGTCATCGTATTTAGAAACTAATCCGGACTCGACCAGCCTTGATACGTTTCTGTGTGTCTCCTGCATTGTGGCGTCGATTTCTGACGCAAGTTTAGAAAGACGATAGCTATTATGAGTTAGTCGGACTAGAATAGTTAAGCGCAATTCGCCAGCTAGTTCAAAAAACAGCGACTCAGCTCCAAACATGGGCTGTTCAGACATATAATTTACAAATTTAAGCCCTTAATTTAAACCTGCCAAAAGATAATTACCAATCTGAAATTAGTATATTCGATCCTTATGGCCATGGTTAGTTTTTCTATAGATATCAAGAATTATTCCTTACTTGAATAAATACAACCGGTTTCTGAATATCTTACGGACTAACCCTTGACATTGTCCTAGGAAATAAGATAGCATCTTTGATATCATCAATGTTTGTTATCCATCGTATTAACCTCTCTATCCCGAGACCGAATCCGCCATGCGGTACAGAACCATACCTTCTCAGGTCCAGATACCAACTGTAGCTTGTGATATCTAGTCCTTCTTTTTCTATCTTTTGCGTAAGAGAAGAGCCATCGTCTTCTCTAACTCCTCCGCTCGTTATCTCACCAAAACCATGTGGGGCAAGCATATCTGCTACCAGGCCATACCCCTTCTTTTGCGGGTCTTCTTTAACATAGAAAGGCTTTAACTCAATTGGATAACTGACTACAAATATTGGTTTTGAGAGATCCTTAGACAACTCACGTTCCGAATCAATATTAAGGTCATCGCCAATCTCTATTTTTCGACTTCTTCCATTCTCATTTACGAGAGCAAAGTCTTTCGACCGCAGGGAGTCTATGGCCTTTTCATATGAAAGTCTTTCAAATGGTGGTCTTATATTCCTCAGAGCAGATATGTTACTTTTCAGCAGATCAAAGTCATTTCGTCTTTCAACAACAACCTTTTCTACGATGTCTGAAACTAGGCACTCTTGAATTCTTAGTATCTCCTCAAGATCTACCCACGGCGCTTCAGCTTCTAAATGCGTAAACTCAGATAGATGTCTGACTGTTCTTGAACTTTCGGCTCTGAAGGATGGAGTTAAGCTCCATACAGGCCCCAGGCTAAACACCATAGCTTCAAGGTAAAGCTGCGCGCTTTGTGATAGAAACACAAAGTCATCATCGAAATATTTTACTTTGAATAGTGTTGAACCACCTTCTACCGCCGCTTTTACGATTATTGGAGCGGTGACTTCCATCCAATTGTTAGCAATAAACCAATTCCGCGCAAACTTGAGAACAGATGCACGTATTTTTGCAACCGCGATCATCTTTCTTGTTCTCAATGACAAATGTCGATTGTCTAATAGAAGATCCACGCTTTGATATTCGCCTATCGGATAGCTTGGTTCTGCAAGATTGAACACTCTAATGCTACTTCCTCTGATTTCGTAGCCTCCTTCAGGTGCCCTCGAATCTTTATTTAGAATTCCTGTCACCTCTACTGAAGATTCGATAGTTAGGTCAGACCGGACGATATTAGTAGGAAATATACATTGAATTATGCCTCCTCTATCATCTCTAACGATCACGAAAGTGTTCAGTTTCTGCTTGCGTACTCTGTAGACCCAACCTCTTATCGTAACATCTTCTCCTATATGAGAAACAGATTTTAGTTCATCAACTCTAAGCATTAATCCTACAGGACTGTTGCTCTACATATAAATGGGTCCTTACATCTTCGGTGACTATTCAGGCAAAGATTCAGTGACCAAGATACCGTTTTCGATCTTTACAAATAGAAATCGATTGTCCTTAAAAATCAGTGTAATTTCAGTTCGATCTACTTCTACGTCGAGTAATTCCTGCCCCTTGATTCCGTCAAACTTAGCCATAATTCGTATTAATACTATGGTCGAGATTATATTGTTTTGTATGACCAGAACTGAAGGAAAGTAAATTATTTCGCTATCAGCTCTTCATATTCTGCGCCGGTATATTTGTGCCCCGCCTCTGACTCACACGGCATCACAGGTAGCCATACACTCTATGTGTATCCCTCCTCGTGTACTCTCTATAACGGGGTGCCTTTCATCTTCAAGTAGATATAGGTTATTCAACAGCGACTACCTACCATCTTGCTTGGATTACCGGCAGATTAATCAGCGCATCGCATAAATATAAATTTCAAGGGGAGTAACAACTCGAGATGAACGAATTTATCTTATTTATTTTCGGAATAGATGTGTCATGTCCAATTCAAATGCTGCCACTGGGACTCTTAGCTTAAAATTTTCTATAACCTCCGGGGATATCTCTCCTATTTTACCAATATTTTTTCCTTTGAAGCAAATGTTTGCGCATCTTCCTTCCATAAATATACCCTCATAGCTCGGTGGCGTCGAGACTGACCCGGCGAGCTTTAGACCAAGACACCCTTTGAATAGCTCTTCCATTGCTGACTTCGCCTCTGTATAACTTGCCGAGCTATGAGCTATTACCACGCCAACATTCCAGTGTTCATCCAGGCCGTCTGTTGCTTGGAATACCGTTCCTATCTCGAACAATTTCTGAGGATACTCTTCGTGTATGTTATGGGACAGTGTTTGTAATAACGACGGAAGTAGAGAATCTCTAAGAACCGCATATTCAGTACTTTTTGTTCCGTCTACGCTGATAACGTGGCCACCTCTCTTCTCTACACCTACAAGGTCGCATTGTACATTCCTACTAACTAGGCTGAAGTTTAGGGTCTCAAGCATCTCCATACCTATCAAAATTTCTCTAGTTGCATCGAAAAACTTTGTAAGATCGTTGGTTGCACCCGAAGTTCCCGACGAGTGAATCGATGGTCGCAGGTTGAAAACTCCATATCCTATCGCCACTTCTTCAACAATATCTATTTGATGGAAAATATCGGTTCTGTATCTTGGGATTGTGCATATCAGTTTCCCCTTTTTTCCTCCCCTGATACCTCCAAATCTACTTTTTTCTAGGGATGATGATATTTCTCTTGTGGTAAGGCTCAAACCCAATACCTGATTTATATAAGCTGGATCGATCTGCATAGTTTTAGGTTCCATATCGGGTGTTACCTCACTGTTCCCTGTTATAGTATCACTAATTGTTACTGGAAAAATTCTGAACTCTGCATCAAAAAGACTCATCGCGACTATCGCCATTATGTCATCTGCAGTATGCTTGTCGACTGCCGTGACTTCTACTAGAATACTCCTTACGTAAGGACCTAATCTTGTCGCATCACTATTTACAATTGGTGGAAAAGAGAGAACGATATCATTTGAATCTAGAATAATTGGAAAGCTCGCTGCACCCTTCAGTATGAAGCCATATTCCCTTCCGCTATCCAATTCATCTAAAATTTGTTTTATTGTATAGCGATTTTGTTTGTCAAGAGGGGTAAACGAAAAGTTCTCCTGTACAGTTGTATATCTAAGAGGAAATTTGATTTTGTTCAAGTTGTGTATGCCAATGGAAGCCTTTTTTCTACGCCTGCCAACTACATTGTGAAGGTCCTCCTGCATCGCAATTAAGTCCTTGATGTTCTCGTTACTTAGGTTCTCTTTTCTTTTGGCAACAAGAGATACTATATATGGCCGTAGCTCCTTCACACCCTCATCTACGTTTGTAACGTATTGATTACTTGGTGACAATTTGAACTTGGGTAGTCCGATTTCGACATTAAGTAATCCTTTCAAGGTTCGTACGATTCCATGCTGTGAAGAAAAGTCTGGCCTATTAGGATTATATTCAATTCTTACGTTCTCGGCGTCGATACCTTCTATATCAAGACCAGCATATGGTATGACCTCCAAAATTTTGTCATATTTGATTCCAGGAAGGAATTCTTGAAGTCGATTTATTGGAAAGGTTATAACTGGTATCTTGGAACACTCCTCAGCCATCCCAATTTATTGGCGTACAAGTCTCGCACATCGTTTAGACCAAAACGTAGCATCGCTATTCTCTCAATGCCGCCCCCCCACGCAAGGACAGGATTTCTAATGCCGAGTGGTCCAGTCACCTCGGGTCTGAAGATACCCATCCCGAACAATTCAACCCATTTACCTAGAGCCTTGTTATAAATCATAGATTGGAGAGATGGTTCTGTATAGGGAAAGAATGTAGGCCAGAATCTAACCTTTTTTATCCCTAGTTTGGAATAAAACTCGATTTGTAAGCCCATCAAATCTCGAAGAGTCACAGTGCTACCTGTGACAACACCTTCTATCTGGTTAAACTCTACTAAATGCTTATACGACGTCTTCTCGTTCCTGAAAACTCTTCCTACGGTAAAAACCTTTGCGTCTTCTACTTCATTGTCAGATAGATACTTTATTGTTACGGGGGTGGTATGGGTACGCAGGACTGCTCTTTTGGCCTCTTCAGGGTCCCAATCATACCTCCATCCCTTCCTATGCATTTCAGAAACATTCTCAACTAAATGTGGATCTCTCGTTATTGTAGCTTGCTTTATCTTATGAAGATAAAATGAATCTTGCATTTCTCTTGCAGGATGATCTTGAGGTGTAAAAAGGACATCAAAGTTCCAGAAGCTAGGCTGAACGAGTGGACCCTCAATTTCTAAAAAACCCATACCTACGAAAGCTTCCTTTATATCATCGATCAGATTCTGGAGCGGATGCTTTTTTCCAGCATGAATTGAGGGAGTCGGAGCCGCCACATCAAGTGGACTAAATCTGACATCCTTCCATTTTCCAGTACTGATTAACTGAGATGTGAGCTTGCCAATACTTGGTTCAGAGCCTTTTCTATTTTGGCGTTCATCATCCAGTTGGTGCAGTTTCACCAACTGAATGCCTTTATCTGACAAAATGATTTCGGAATTGCTTTCCCTGTGTTCGAATATGAGATGCCGCTTCTTTAGAGTATCATATGCCTTTAGCTCCGCCTGACTCATATTAGAAATTTGACCTCGAGTAGTCACCGATCCTAAGTGTATTTTATTTAAAAGAACCTCTTCCATCGATGATTTTTCCGAACTAGGCAAGATCACAAGAGTTGCCTCTTCTCCAGATATCGGAGGAGGCTGAAGAGCCAGCCACTTGTTAATATGCACAGCGTGTCTAAAGGCAACCGTGCTCTCGTTTTTATCATTGAATATTCCCGAGTCTGCAAGCTTCCCCGTGGAGTTGAATCCTCGTTTTACCGCTTCCACTAATCTTCTTTCTGGTAGTCGAAGTTCTATCGCGTTTAGTCCATTTTTTCCGAGCATTATCTTAACAATCGACTTGTCTCGTATCGAAATTAGATTCTTATATTTTAGCCATTCGATTCCTCTCCTTACTTGGTCTATGTTTAGACCAGTTGCCTGGGAGAGTTTTTCAATGGAGGTGGGTTGAATCTTGGACAGTACATTTAGCAAAGACTTTTCAATTGGGTGGAACTGACTCCCTTGGTCTTGCATTAATCGCAGAATGTCTGAATAAACAAGACTTTTTAAACCTTTAATCTATTTAGAGATGTATCTAAACTGATATCAAAAAAATGAGCAAGGGTACCCATAGCGTGAATAATGCGAATAGCGATAGAATTAACAATATCGAAACTAAAGATAATGGCAATTCGTTCGAATATAGCGAGCATGAAAGTCACTCTACCAGAGTTACTCCTTGGGAAGTTGAGGGACAGGTTGACTATGAAAAGCTGATAGAGGAATTTGGAACTCAACCTTTAGGCTCGGAGGTATTGGAACATCTTAAAAGAATAACGGGAGAAGTTCATCCTCTGCTGAAGCTCCGTTATTTTTTTTCCCATCGCGATTTAGACTTCATATTGCATAAATTAGAAAGTGGCGAGAAGATATATCTTTACACAGGCAGAGGTCCATCTGGCATGGTCCACATGGGCCATTTGATGCCTTGGATATTTACAAAACATCTCCAAGATAAATTAGGTTCCAAGTTGTTGTTTCAGCTAACCGACGACGAAAAGTTTCTTTACAACGAGGAATGTACAAGGGAGCAAATCAAAAACTATACGTATGAAAACATATTGGATATTATCTCAATGGGATTCGATAAGAACAATACAAGAATAATTGTGGACACAATACATATCAAACACCTATATCCCATTGCCCTTGAAATTGCAAGACGAATTACATTTTCAACCGCAAAAGCAGTATTTGGTTTCTCTAGTTCGACGAATATTGGTATGGTAGGATTTCCTCCATTACAGGCTGCTCCTTGTTTTTTGCCTTCAATAATCGAAGGAAAACCTGTACCGGTACTGATACCCGCGGCGATAGATCAAGACCCGTATTGGAGAATAACTCGAGATGTTGCAGAGAAGATGGGATTCTACAAACCGGCTCAGATTCATAGCAAATTTCTTCCAAGCTTGGGTGGTCCTCGGGGAAAGATGTCGTCGTCTAAGCCTGAAACAGCGATTTTTACAACAGATGAACCTGAAGTCATCGATGAAAAAGTATTCAATGCATATACAGGGGGGCAGGCCACCGTCACACTACAGAGACTCTATGGGGGAAATGCATTAAGATGCCCGGTTTACTGGTATCTAAGGTACTTCTTTGACGATCAAAGCGAGTCTGACGAGCGTTTTGTCAAATGTATCAGCGGAAACCTTCTTTGTGGGGAGTGCAAGACCGACTTAGCCAGCGAATCAAAGTCATACATAGCTGCTTGGAGAAAGCGAAGGGAGAAAGCTAAGGACTATATCCAGCAATACATGTACGGGAATGAACCTTTTGAAGTCTGATGCAAGCGATGAGCCAGGTAATGATTTAGATATTAAGACTGAGACATTTGAGTGTGAAGACAGCTATGAAGCCAAGAAATTAGCAGGACTATTGGGAGTTCATAAGGATGAGTCATTTTATGTCTTAGGAATTTCGGGAGCGGTGAAGAATGAGATTATCATTATGCTGAAAGATAAGTCATCACATAGTGTCATTCTTAAGGACGAGAAAAATGTGTCGAGATTAAAATCGCTAATTGAAGAAATAGCTTGCGGGAGTAAAAAAGTATCAGAGTGCTTATGCAAGGACTATAGTAGTCAGGTACAAATCTCTGCCGAATGAAGTTGTCTCTAGTTCAAGTTTGTGATAAGATGGATCTAGTCTACACCAATAGCGAGCAGGTGCTAAATGCCGTCGTCACATGATATCTTAACCTGGCCACAATTCCTTCGTAGCTTTTGAATTTAGTATTGTTATCGTAATTCCTTAGTTATCTCGTCAGAGAGAATTTGTTGTACCTTTCTGAAGTATAGACCTGTAGAGTAGGGCATTATGGGAATGAATTCTTCAATGGCCTTCATGACATATGGAACTGCACGTTTTGAGACATCCATTTTAAACTTCATCCACATGATCCGATCTTGGCTGAAGTGAATTTTATCCTTCAAATAGGATGGCACATTATCAACTGAACTGTCTTCAATTCGCTTGTACCAGTATGCAAGTATGTCTGGGGCCAAACCCTCTTTCAGATTTCTGATTCCCATAGAGAGTGCATGTAAAGGAAAATCAACATTATTTTCTCCGTACATTTACACCGCTTACATGCTAATTGTAATAAAATCCTTCTAATCAAAAATAATTGCCTATCAACATTATTATTATTATTATTATTCTTGTTAATGTTATTTTGTTGTTTTCAAAACTTTACCTGAACCGTTTATCTCACCAGCTCTAATCCGAGTAGACGAAATCGGCCCTCCGTCTTCGGCTTTCAAAATATCTACGGAAATGATCGAAATCGGTTTTAAGCCATTGCCTCTTCGGATGTTGTTGATTTCTTCACCCTTGAGAGAAGTTTCGGAACTGGCTACAAGCGCATCCACGGGTCCTTCTGTTACACTGGGGCCAAATTCATTATCTAGCTTTGTCAGAGTGTATTTGACTTGACGACCAAATTTTTCGTCTATTGTGTCGCGTAGGTTTTTAACTCTCTGTTCGTAATTGTGATTTAATTCTGTTTTACTCTTTATCCTTGACACAAGATCATTACTAGAGATACCTATTATAACTCGATCTCCAATATCGAATGCCTTGGATAGCAATGCTAAGTGTCCTATGTGTAATTCATCAAATGTGCCTCCAGTAGCTACCAGATTGAATTTGCGCTTAACCGTAGCGAATCACCAATTAGAGATCTAGGATACACCTGCCTAGGGGTGTTAAGCTCGTAGCTCGAACCAAGGTGATGGTTAAGGTCTGTTAGCATAGATCTCAAGCTAAGATATGTAACTAGCCCTTCTGGAATATCTTCACACATTGTGGAGGACATACGTTCTCACAAGCCATACAAAAAATACAATCTTTCTCCCTTATCATAAAGGGCTTCCTTTCAGACGCAGGATGTCCAGGGGTTTCTAACCATTCGTATACGTTGACAGGACAGGCTTCTATGCAGGCTCCATCAGCAACACATATGTCAAAATCTACGCATACCTCTGAACCCCATATGCCTAACTGGCCTGGTGGGTCTGTAGGACCCCACACCTTTATTCCTTGGAAAGTCCCGATGGGCTGTCTCTTTGTCTTAAATGAAGGATCAATAGGACCTTCTTTTCCTGAATAGTCGGTTCCACTTCCAGTGAGAGATATTGTAGTGTTTCCGCCACTAGAAGTAGCTACTGAAGGCGCGACGCTTTGAGACGTCGGTTGTTGTAGCTGCGATAGACCGGCAGGACTGGAACTTGGTGAAGCCTTTTGTGGCTGTTCGAGAGAAGGTGTGCTTCTAGACTTGGGATTCTTTGCAAGAGGAGTTAGCTCTTCTAACTTTTTTATCGCTTCTTCAGAAGAGATCTTTTTCGACTTCTGATAATGGGATATCAGTTTATCCCCAATAGTTGTATTTCTAATTATCGTATCGATCACCATTTTGGCGTTGTCGTCTGCTTTTTTCCGATAGTCTCTTACCCAGTAATGGTCACCAAAGAACTCTATCGGCCTTATCTGATAGATGATGTCTACTACCTCTCCAGTCACGATTTCTACAGTAATTATTAAATCGGCTGAGAGGCTTTCTCCGGTTACATGGTCGGCTCCTTCTTCAGTCCATTTATAATTTACATATATCCGGTCCGCAGCAGTTTCAGTTTTAAAACCTGAACTTTTGAGATCCTTTAATATGTTACTAATAGCTGAGCTTTCAGTGAGTTCTACAGGTATTCTGTATATACCCAACCTAGAAGCATGCAAGGGATAAATCCCCCTCTTTGCAACCTCAGATAGCATTACCCAAACCCTATCTTTCAGTAAGGTGGACATCAGTTGACTTTGAACACACAAACTCCTAAAAGGCTTTCTCTTCTGCCTGCGTATCAAGTGGCAAGGGGGCACAAACAGTTATGTTAAATTCTCCCCTCTTACCTTGATATACAGCTGCTGAATTTAAGATTTAATTATGACAAGTCAAGAAATAGCCATAGCGGGCCGGTGGTTTAGTTCGGTAGAATACCTGCCTTGCATGTTCTGCGTTATCGAGTATTTAGCAGACAGAGGAAACGTAGGTGGTCGTGGGTTCAAATCCCACCCGGTCCATATCCTTATTATATTATATGACCCCACACAAAAACTGGAACCGTAAAATATATTATGTTTCGAAGGTACAGATCTTGATAGATTGTCCTTTTTTGGTGGAGGTTCAAACGTAGACAAAACCAAATACCATCATCTGACTTTGAGTATAAAACAGACTGTGCTTGAGAGAGCTCGTTATAGATGCCACAATTGTTCAAAAAAGTTTAGTGCGAGCAATCATCCTCATTTTCAACACATCAATGGTTCTTTGAAAGACAATAGACCAGCTAATCTTCGGCCTTTATGTAGCGAATGTTTCAAAGCAGTAGAAAAAAGCGAAACAAAAAAGGGTGGATTATTAGGCAGTATGCGCAATACTATATCCGGAATCTTTCAGAAATGAAAAGCATTACGATCTCATATTGGGCATATAGTGGTTCTTCTTCTCGTCCTCTTCTCGTTTGAGAATAAGGAGTGTAACTGAAGTTGATAGTACAGCAACTGATTTGTGATGTATGCAAAAAGGTGTTGCTCGAAAAGGAGGGGGAGCAATCTCTGAACAGTGGACAATTTCCTATTTCAAGAGAAGAAGCAGACATAATAGATAAAGAACATAGGGGGCACGAGTGTCACATAGAGGCGGTAGAAAAGCTATGACTATTACTTTACGGATACAACCGATTTTTGAAATCGTTGTAGCTCCAAAGTCCGATCCTAAATTAAGTGAGAGAGAATCGTTCTAAGGGGGCATGGATTACTTTTGTGCGAAACAAAAAAAAGCCCTACAGGCAACAATAGATCGACCTTTGACAGGAATACTCTGGCGTGATGATTTTATCGGTATTGGATATAGGTATCATGATGTTTATATGAATGTCTTTCCGATATTTAAGGACAAAATTTATGCTTCCAGAGTTTGGGATAAGATCATACGATGGTGGCCAGATGATGAGATTAGGTTGCGGTTTGTAGAAGAC